>NZ_LVWH01000114.1:0-181390 GCF_001909045.1 Paenibacillus sp. P3E
ATTAAATGTATTAAAAAAACGTGGGATGTGAGTGAAGCGGTATGAACAAATTTGAAATCAGAACACAAATCAAGAAAGATGCGATCGTTGCAGCCGCCCTGAAGCTTTTCCAGGAAAAAGGCTTCATAGACGTCAGTATAAAAGACATTGCCGCTGAATCCGGCGTATCCTCTGTGTCACTATATAACTATTTCGGCAACAAAGAAGGGGTAGTCAGGGAATGTGCGAATGTCCTAATGCAGAATACCGTCCGCAAGGCCAAGGAACTTCTGGGCCAAAATATAAATTTTAAAGATAAAATGCTCCAGGCTTTGGAGATTTGTGCCGATCAGGATTATCACTTACTCACTTCCCCGGGCGCAGTTGGGGATCAGGTGTTGTCTAGTCTGTACAATGAAAACACAAACCGGATCAGAGTCGAAATCATAGAGGAGTTCATCGGGGTGGGGAAAAAGGAAGGGGTTATTGATGCTTCTGTTTCTATGGAAACCATATTGGAATTATTAACAGTGTTTGGGGCGATCCAATCGTCCTGGGCGAAAACTGAAAATTACAAGGATAAAATGGTAGAGCTTAACCGGCTGCTCTTGTTTGGATTAATCGGACGGTCTTAAATACAGGATTTGAACCGGCACGGGGCGGAAATTAGAAAAATCTATCTTTTTACGCTAATGGCTGCTAAAAATAGACAAAAAAAAGACCGCTTACATAATAAGCGGTTACAGTTCACAATTTCTTGGAACCGTGTAGTATTTGGATAGGAGTGGAGAGAAACCATACTGTACTTTTATTATATGTATCCGTTTACATTTTGTCAACCCTTTATTCAAAGATAATAAAATAATCTTCAGAGGCAGTTTTCAACACCAGGTAATTACAATGACTGTACACGCTAATCGGTGGTCATCCTGAATTTGATGGCAACGCATCTCCAACGTAATTCGACGCTAAAAGTCTATTAATGTCATCCTTCCAGATTGTATGATATACTAGGTTAAGTATGTTTATAGATTTCCAGTGTTCAGCAAGCGACCCGGTATTTGGCTGCCCGGAAATTAATGGATGTGTATTTTTGTTTCTGTATCCACTTACAACATGCCTTATTTTTTGGGTACATGAATATACATAGGAAGTATTGCGTTTTTACAGAGCAAAATTTGAGCAATTACCGCAACTTTTTGAACCTCGGCCGGTATAAGAATTATGGACCGGACGGGATTACACGTGCAAGGGCGAGGAGGGCCGAACTCACCATGACGGATTCCCAGTTGATCCAGCTAATCAAGCAAGGAAATACAGAGATATATTCAGAATTAATGCGGCGCTATCAACGTAAAATATTGGCTTTTGTCTACCATATGCTTAAGAATTCCCATATGGAGCTTCTTGCTGAGGATCTGTGCTCGGAAACCTTCTATAAGGCGTTCCGGAGCTTGCATTCCTTCCGTGAAGTAGATGCATCATTCTCGACGTGGCTGTACACCATTGCCCGTAATACTGTGCTCAGTGAGCTTCGCAAGAATCGTGCCGGAAACATATCTCTCGAAGAAAGCGGATATACCCCGGTCGCCCCGATTGAAGTGGCTCCGGAACAGGCTGCCCTTCGCAAAGAACGAATGAATCTGGTACGGGAAGCGATTAATAATCTTCCGGAGAAGCAGCGGTCTGCGCTGATACTGCGGGAATATGATCAAATGGACTACCAGGAAATAGCTGTGATTCTGGATCAGAGTGTCAGCTCCGTGAAATCATTATTGTTCCGTGCCCGGAGCAGTGTGAAGCTTCAACTCGAATCCTATTTTTATGAGCCTGAACCAGAAGAGCAGGCTGAGAGGGTGTAAGGCCTATGAATTGCAGGGAAGCGCAGGATTCCATTCCGCTGTTGTGGGACGCTCCCCCCACGGATCCCAGGCGGTTCAAGCTTGAAAGGCATATTGCGAATTGTTCCTACTGTTCCGCTGAATGGGCGTTGTGGCAGGAGAGCAGCCAGCTTATGCTAGAAACACAGATTGAAGTCAGCGAAGAACGTGCGGAGGCTGTGAATCTTCGGGTGATGGAGCGGATTTATCTGGAAAGTCCCTGGCTGTTGCCGGGAGATGGTAAATCTGCCGGAAATTCTGCCGTTTTCCGCCGTAGGCTAAGTCTTTGGATTGCCTGTTTCTTGGCTGTTTTTATATCCAGTTTTCTGTATTTTACAATGTTCAGAATACCCGCCAGTACTTCAGAGGCACAGAGCGGGATTGTGGAGACCGGCGTAGCTGGTTTGTCCTTGGATTGGTCCTCCTCATATCCTGCCTCTGAATCGGGCGGAGGCATCATTGAACCGCTAGTGGTAAGCATGGGGCCAACGCACCCGCAATATTGGATGGTGCTCTCCATGCTGGGTATAGGCCTGTCGATTTTTTTACTGTATCGTTTGAATCGTTACCGCAGACAATAAAAAGCTCACTTTACTCCAGGGTAAAGGGGGCTTTTTTTATATTCAAGGATTTATTTGATTTTAGCTATACATCATCCTACTTCAAAAAGAAGACATTTGTTTTCATTCGTGTTACATTATTAAGCAAACATAAATGGAAGGGCAGGGTGATAGGCGATGCTGATCGGCTTAATACGCCACGGGCTGACCGATTGGAATGCGGAAGGCAGAATACAAGGACAAAGCGACATTCCGCTTAACGACGAAGGCCGGGGGCAGGCTGAGATGCTGGGAGACCGGCTTCTGCAGGAAACGTACCGTTGGGATTTCTGTATCACCAGCAGTCTTTCCCGTGCAGCAGAGACTGGAAGAATTGTGGCAGCCAAGCTGGGAATTCCAATGCTGGAACCGGATGATCGCATCCGTGAACGTGCCTATGGCCAGGTTGAGGGGATGACTGCTGTACAGCGTGAAGAGAAATGGGGCAAGGATTGGAACCAGTTGTCTCTTGGACAAGAAACGGATGATCAACTCCAGGCGCGAGCCCTTGCTTTTATGGAGGAGATTGCTGAGCGTTATCCGGAGAAAAATATCCTTGTCATCTCGCATGGAGGTTTTTTAGCGCAGCTCTACATTGCCTTGTACAAAGACAAATATTCTGAGCGTCTGGGGAATCTATCGCTAACCATTCTGGAGAAGAAAGAGATGGAATGGAATCCGCTGCTATACAATTGTACCCGTCATATTCTTCAAAACCAGCATTAACCCGACCCTTCGGGTTATTTTTTTTGTGCAATCAGGAATAAAAAGGGCTGTATTTCCCATAATGGTAGTAAAACGGTGAGGCGATAAATGATGAATCTGGCGGATATGCTTAACTTTGCGGACATTGGTCAGCTTACCGCCATTGCGGGACGCTACCAATGTGATTGCAAACGAAATTCCAAACATGATTTGATTCAGAGTATATTGATCACACTGGGAAGCCGCCAATTCATGGAGTCCCACATTCGGGAGTGTGCTCCAGAGGAACTGCGGTTTCTGAATACCCTGCTGTTCGACGAACGCAGCCAGTTCAGTCTTGAGGATTTGCTCGCAGCTGCAAGGCAGGCGTCCTTCGATACGGACCCTGGCAAAAACGGAGGATACCGCGAGATGGTGGCCAGGTTCAAAAATGCCGGTTGGCTCTTCAGAGGTGCTTCCCAGCAAAGCAGGTATTTGTTCCGGGTTCCACAGGATCTGAAGTTGCGTTTCCGCGAACGTATGGGTGAATATATCAGGGAACAAATTTCACCAATAAGCGAGCCTGCAATCTACCGGAGCGAAGGAGAGATGCTGGCAGAAGATCTGCTGCTCTTTATGCGTTATGTCAGGGAGAACGAGCCGGAGCTAAACCAAGAGGGTGCGATGCACAAGAGATACCAGCAGGGTGTGATGAACGCTATCCAGATTCCCGAGCCTCTCTTGGGTAAAGGCGGCTGGAAATTCGGCTATGGAAGAGCCTGTGAGCATTATCCTCCTAGACTTGCGCTTATGGTTGATTACGCCCGCCACCGCCGCTATACTTCCGAGGAAGGCTTTCGGCTGAGGCTTACATTGGCGGGGGAAACACTACTGGAGCAGGAGAAATCTGAAAAGCTGATGCAGATATACGCCTTTTGGTTAAAACTGTATAAAGGCGCTATACCAAATCTGCCCTCCCTCATATACTGGATAAGTGTAAGTGCAGGGAAATGGGTCACTGTGGCTTCACTTGTTGAAGGTCTCGGCTGGTTAGTCAAACCCTTTTATTATGATGATGCCGCTTCAATTCTGGAACAGCGCATCCTTCGGATGCTGCTTCATTTGGGGATGCTTCGGCTGGGTGAGACACCTGAGGGTCCGGCTGTGATGATGACCCCATGGGGGATGGAGGCGGCTGTGCCTAAGCAGCTGCAGTAGATAGTCCGAGTGCAGCTGTAGACTTGGGGAAGTGACATAGGCTTTTTTAGCAGAAGCGGGCGGTTCAAATTTTGAGTTAGTATTGAACGCGCACTAGGGGGAGAAGAATGCGGATTGCTTATGGGAATTACATACCGCAGCTTGACGAATCTGTATATGTGGCGGAAGGTGCGAAGCTTGTCGGTGACGTTAGGATAGGGCGTCAGTCGAGTGTCTGGTTCAACGCGGTATTACGCGGGGATTTGGCCCCGGTAATCATTGGGGATCGCTGCAATATCCAGGACGGGACTGTGGGGCATGTGGCTGATGGGCTCCCGCTGGTGCTGGGTGATGACATATCGGTGGGCCACTCTGCGATTATCCATGGATGCAGGATAGGCAGAGGCACATTAATTGGAATGGGTGCAATTGTATTGAACGGTGCAGAGATTGGTGAATATGCTTTAATAGGAGCCGGATCAATTGTAACCGAAAACAAAATCATACCACCCTATACTCTGTCATTAGGTTCACCTGCCAAAGTGGTCCGTGAATTAACGGAACAGGATCTGCAGCGGATGGTCCGCACAAGCGAGAGTTATGTACTAAAAGCAAAAGAATATGGAAGGATCTAAACAGCGGAGGTGTATCGAATGGACAAAATGAAGGCTACCTATGAAGTGATGCTAGGACTTGCGGCAGAAATGGTGTGGGATGAAGCACTGCGAAAGCGTCGTACCGACATCTTGTACCGGGAGATCGACACGGCGCTGGCTGCCGGAGATAAGACGGCGTTTCGCAATCTGACGGAGGAACTGAAAAGTTTGGCATGAAAAAATTACGGGAAATGCGCCTGGCGCATTTCTTTTTTTGGAATATAAGGGTTTATATGGCTCACGCTATTAATCATCCTTCTATTTCTCACTGAAACGGATACCGTTCCTTGTAGTACGGTAAGCCGTTTCTACTAGTTACTATGATATTTATAGCAAAAAGTGTAAACCTTAGAAAAGGGGTGAACTGTAATGAAATTCAGTGACTTTACTGTGGATAGCTGGTCGGAAAACCGCAGGTTTTTTGATACCTGTATAATCCCGTTTACAGGACTTAGGGGCACGGAGAGCCCGCCTGAAGTGGCTGAAGCTCTCGAGAGACTGCGGGACTTTCTGGACCTTGCTGAAAAACCGTTTCAGGGGCGTGTTGTCACTTACCCGGCTATACAGTATACAGGAGCTGAAAGTTTGGCTTATGTAAACGAGATTTGCCGGAAAGTCAAATCCAGTAGCTTCCAGTATGTGGTTGTGCTCAGTGCAGATATTCCACTGACTACCTCTGAAATTTATGAAAGCGATTTAGTTCTTTCTCCGCCTGACATTAGTGTGTCTCAGAGTAAAGTATTTGGAAGCTATGTCAGAGATGAAATCGCAGCATTGTGGCTTAAATAAAACTGGGGTAAATGTGACGAAAAATCAACAATTCATGCGAAAACGATAAAATGTCACCGTCACAATTTAGACAATATTCTTGACGGGTTTTAGTAGCTGGGCTATGATTAGATTGAACTTATGTCATGTGATAATTATCATTGAAAACGTATTATTAACAGAAATTTGCTTTATATCTACACTGCAGGTGCCTTCTCAAATGTGAAAAGGGGGTTACACACCATATGAGCAGCCATAATGAGGAGCATGAATCATTCCCGCAAGGACCTCCCACCCGGAAAGAGATGTCCCGGAGGCAGTTTTTAACGTATACGCTTGGTGGGGCAACCGCATTTATGGGTGCAGGTGCGATTCTGCCAATGATCCGTTTCGCGGTAGATCCGGTATTACATAAAAAGGGTGCGGGTGAATTCATTAAAGTTGCGGAAGCAGCCAAGATCACCGATGTTCCTCAGGAGTTTACCTTCGAACTCGCACAGCAGGATGGATGGTACGCCAGCACAGCTACACTGACAGCGTGGATCCGAAAAGACGAAAACGGAGATATTTATGCGCTTTCACCCGTCTGCAAGCATCTCGGCTGCACGGTGGGCTGGAATAATGACAAGGCCTATCCGGATGAATATCATTGCCCCTGCCATGGAGCGAGATATACGAAGCTGGGCAAAAACCTTGCCGTTGCGCCCAAGCCCCTTGACCAGTACAAAACCAAAATAGATGGGGATTGGGTCTATCTGGGCGAGATCGTTCCCAATACCGAGGTTAAAAAGGAGGCGTAGATCTGATGTTTAAGAATGTCTACAACTGGATTGATGAACGTCTGGATATTACGCCGATCTGGCGAGATGTTGCCGACCACGAGGTTCCTGAACACGTCAATCCGGCCCATCATTTCTCTGCCTTTGTGTATTGCTTTGGAGGACTCACTTTTTTCATTACGGTTATTCAAATTTTATCAGGTATGTTTCTCACCATGTATTACGTGCCCGATATTATCAATGCTTATGCCAGTGTGGAATATTTGCAGACCAAAGTAGCTTTTGGTCAAATTGTGCGCGGTATGCACCACTGGGGGGCGAGTCTGGTTATTGTTATGATGTTCCTGCACACGATGCGGGTATTCTTTACCGGTTCCTACAAAGCGCCGCGTGAGATGAACTGGGTAGTGGGGATGCTGATTTTTTTCGTGATGCTGGGCCTCGGTCTTACCGGCTATCTGCTTCCATGGGATAATAAAGCTTATTTCGCTACCAAGGTTACACTGGAGATTGCCAATTCCGTACCGGTCATGGGGCCGGTGCTGAAGGAGCTGATGCAGGGCGGCACCATCGTTGGTGCGGAAACGCTGACCCGTTTTTTTGCCCTCCATGTATTCTTCCTCCCGGCGGTCCTGCTTATTCTGCTCGTCGGACACTTTATTATGATCCGCAGACAGGGTATTTCTGGTCCGCTCTGAGCCCTGACCACAGCTAAAGGAGGAAATGCAATGGCTCACGGAGACAACTCCAAAGAAAAGATTGTTTATGTGGGAGATTCCCGGGTACGGAGAGGCAATGGCTTCATCACGCCACCGGATTACACGGCTTACCCCGGCAAATCGGAAGCCTTTATCCCTAACTTTCTGCTTAAGGAATGGATGGTAGGCGTAGTGGTGCTAGTAGGCATACTTGTCCTGACGATTTCTGAACCGGCTCCATTAGGGTTTCCGGCAAATGCCAGTGCTACAGTCATTCCGATTCCCGACTGGTATTTCCTGTTTCTGTACCAGTATTTGAAGCTGCCCTATGCCTCTGGCGATTATATCGTTCTGGGAACGCTTGGTGTGACAGGGGTAGCCTTTGGTTCGCTGCTGCTGGCTCCTTTTCTGGATACGGGCCGGGAACGCCGCTTCTACCGCCGTCCTATAGCCTCCTCGCTGATGTTCCTTTCCCTGGCTGCAATCATTTATCTGACCAATACGGCCTGGACGGAATACAAGCATGAAATGGCTGAAACCGGCCAGATTCCTGAGGATGTACAGCGTGAGGAAAAAGCGGCTGAGAACAGGGCGAAGGGGTTACCGACCACCAGCGCTGTCCAGACGAAAGAAATTGCTATCGTCGACAAGGACGATCCAGCGATGGCATTATATAAGCAGGCTACCTGTATCTCCTGTCATGCGGTTGATATGAAGGGGGGCGGAGGGCCGCCGTCACTGAGAGGCGTGGGAGACACCCATGATAAGGAAGCCATCCTCGCCATTATTAAGAATGGCCAGGGGCAGATGCCTCCAATGTATGATACTGCGATGTCAGCAGGTCTTAGCGAGCAGGATATCGATAGTCTGGCGGGCTGGCTTGCCAAACAAAAAAGCGAACAGTAAAATAATGATAACGCACAAACCTGATCGAGCCTGCGGTCGGGTTTTTGTATGCATTCATACCAAGCTGCCACATTCGGGAGGTTAAGATTGTATATGCCGGTTCACTGGTTTGAGAAATTATTTAAACACCGGGGAGTCATGTGGCTGCTCTTCATTGTGAATTTCCTCGGAACCATTTATGGATACATATGGTATGGTAATCAATTGGAATTCACGGCAGAAAATTATCCTTCGTGGCTGCTTCCGTTCGTTCCGGACAGTCCGACGGCAAGCTTGTTCTTTACACTCGCTTTGCTGTTGCTGCTTTTTCCACCCAAAGGGATCAAAGGAATGCTCGTCCGTGAGCTAATAGAAGCTCTGGCTGTTGTTACCTCGGTCAAATATGGCATATGGGCTGTCAGTATCATCTTTGCCGGAGGGGTTCAGGGAGATACAATAAGCCTGAAGGATTGGATGCTGGTCGTTTCGCATACCGGCATGGCGGTTGAGGCACTGATCTACGCCCGGTTCTTCTCCTTCCGCAGAATGCTGCCGCTGGCACTGCTATGGGCTTTTGCCAACGATATGGTGGATTATTCGGAAGGTGTGTTCCCGTGGCTGCCGAATGTGCTCGAAGATAACGTAATCGGAGTACAATATTACACTATCGCTTTAACCTTTCTTAGTACTGCTGCAGCCTGGATATTCGGAGGCAGATCCAGGAAGTCTAAACGGCTGGACAGGCCTCCGGTCAGGGGCTGAAAGATGTTCTAACTCTTGTCCTCCTGCCATACATTTAGGGGTAGGAGGGATGTCTCATGCCGTGCAGGACATATAGGGTGCTGACTGGATTGATGTTGTGCTGGCTGCTGGCCGGCATGAATGCTGGGACCGTTAATGCGGAAGCAGCAATGCAGGGGAGGGACGGCAGTCTTTCTGTTCAATCAGGAGATGCTGCAGGAAGTTATGCGCCGGCGCTCACTGCTAAGAATGCTGCCCAGCGGCTGGATGAAGCGGCCGAGGCTTTATATGGTTATGTGCTGGAAGGCGACGTGGTGAAGGCTAGACAGGAAAGCGGGAAGGTTTCACAGATTTTTGTATCGTCATCTTTTGAGGGCCTGACTTCTGTGGAAGGGATCAATGCGTTGTCAGATGTTATTATTGACTTAAAGGCGGCACTTGCCGCAGCGCAGGTTGATCCGGAGAAATGGGAAGCTGCCGCAGCAAAGCTCCGGCTTGCTGCCAACAGTCTAAACCATCCGCGTCAGCCGATGTGGCTGCAATATTATAAGCTGATCCGCGAGGATCTTAACGATATGGAGCGGAGTGCCGCAGCGAATGATCTCAAAAGCTGGCAAGCTGCACTAGAACGTCTGCAGAGCAGGTACGATAACATCCGTCCTGCGATCATCATTTCCCGGCCCCCGGAAACGGTCAATGCGTTTGATTCATGGCTGTCCTACGCCGCCGGAATTCCTTCTGCCTCACAGCCTGTGGGCCGCGCACGGCTACTGGAGATTATCTCTTACGGGCAGGATGCTGCCAGAGTACTGTTCGGCAAAGAAAGGGATGAACCTGCTTTGTCGCTACCGTTAGCATCGAAGGAATATGGAATTTGGGGAATGCTCGTGGCTATGTTTATTTTATCATCGCTTCTATATGCCGGTTACCGTAAATACCGCGGTGAAAGCCAGGAGTGGAAGCCGGTTTAGACAATGTGGAGAACTAAAAGTAATAAATATAAAAAGAGTGCAGGCGGGGATCGTCTATACTCTTTTTTTCTACTTTAACTATAAAAGTGATGTAATTTCAAAAGAAGATTAATAATCATACATATGAAATTTTTTTTCGAGTCAGGTTATTTGACATTAAGGTGGTTGACACTACCAATAAAAGGGGTTACTATGTAGCTATAAAGTATAAACGTTTATACTTTTGAGTGAATAAGATCGCAGAATGCTCAACAAACAAGGAGGGATATATTTGAAGAATCTTAAGCTGAGAAGTATTGTTTCATTTTTAATGGTTACTGTTTTTTTATCAGCCTGTAGCGCCGTTCCAACCAAAACGGATGGTACTAACACTCCGTCCAATGCTAAAACATCAGGATCTGATTCATCTAAGCTCAGTTGGGATAAGGTTAATGACCCTTCGTTAAAAGGTCAGGAGATCAACGTTCTTGTTGTCGATACGGATGGGAAAATTGGAAAGATATTTAAACAATTCACAGATGAAACAGGAATTAAAGTGAATGAGCTTGCCGTGGACTATAATTCTCTGTATGGAAAAATTACTACAGCAGCTTTATCTAACTCCTCTGATATTGATGTTTTTGAAATGGACACCATTTGGGCAGGTCAATTCTTCAAAGGGAATATTGCTGAAGATTTAACGAATATAGTTCCAGAAGATGTACAAAAGAAGTACACGAAATCCTCGCTCTCATCCGCCATGTTTGATAATCATCTGATTGGTATTCCTTACTATTCAAGCACCAAACACTTTTACTGGAATAAGGATTTGCTGAAAAAGGCAGGTTATGAAGCTCCACCGAAAACCTGGGATGAATTTAGAGAAGTGTCCAAAAAGCTTACAACCAACGGCGTTTACGCTTCTGGCTGGTCATGGAAACAAGCGGAGAGCCTAATTTGTGATTATGTGGGCATGGTATATGCTTTTGGCGGGAATATGATTGGGGATGACGGTAAGCTTATTGTTAACTCCAAGGAATCCATTCAAGCGCTGCAATATATGTCTGACTTAATAAATACGGATAAAACAGTTGATCCTGCAAGTATGCAATGGACAGAAGAAGATGTTAAGAATGCTTTCATGGCAGGTAAGATTGCAATGATGAGCAACTGGGAGAACATGTATCCTGACCTAAATGATCCGACTAAATCCAAAGTTGTGAACCAAAGTGATGTGGGTTTATTACCTGGACAAGGAAGTATTGTTTCTTCTTCAGTGACAGGCTCAGAAGGGATTGCAATTATGAAGTCCAGTAAAAAGAAGCAAGCAGCGCTCGCATTCTTACATTGGATAGGCTCAAGAGAGTTTCAGATTCCATTTTATTCGATTACGGGTACTTACCCTTCACTGGAAGAACTTTATTCTGACCAAGAGATCATTAAAGCTGATAAGACGAAAACATTGGCAAAAATTATGCCGGAATTTCAATATGGGCACAATCGTCCGAATGCTCCTGGTTATGTGGAATGGGCAGATATTTTATCAAGTCAGGTTTACTCTGGGTTGATGAAGCACCAAACACCGGAGCAATCACTGAAGGAAGCTTCAAGGCTAATCGACGATGCAATACAAAAAGCTGCTAAGTAAAGCCGGGTCTGGAGGGGAAGCAAGTGCAGAAAATTTTAACGGTTTCAAAGAAGGAACGTAAAGATATCCTCTTTGCAATTCTCTTGTTGGCACCTACGCTTTATCTCTTGTTAAGAATATTTATCCTTCCGATCATGCAATCACTTGTTTGGAGCTTTTTTAAATATAATTTAATGGATGGTTCAGCTATTGAGTACGTTGGTCTAAGGAACTATGTTGATATTTCGGTGCTGAATGACTTTTGGATTTCAATGAAAAATACAAGTTATTTCACCGGCTTCTCTGTGCTGGCGGAATTGGCTATCGGTTTCATCTGTGCCCTCCTGCTGAACCAAACCTTCACTGGGAGATCGTTCTTTAGAGGTATCATTATTATACCTTGGGCTATGCTTACGTTAGTTAACGGCTTGCTGTGGAATTCTATCTATCAACCTGGTTATGGTGCTTTGAATAACATCCTGCATCAATTGCATCTGCTGGAAGCTGGTACGAATCCGGTTTGGCTCTCTAGCTCCACCAATGTTGTGTTTTTTGCGGCCATATCGGATATTTGGAAAATGACGCCATTGATGACCTTGCTGCTGTTAGCGGGTATGCAATCCATTCCGGCCTCCTTATATGAGGCTGTTGTGATTGACGGAGCCGGTTTTTGGAGAAAAGTATGGCATGTGACCCTGCCTCAGATTAAGCCTTCTCTGCTGATTGCATTGGTGTTGCGAGTGATTGGTGCATTTAGGGTTTATGATATTTTAACGGTTTTTACGGCGAATCCGAATACTTCGGTTAGCTATTTAACCTATAATTTTGCCTTCCGATATTTTTACTTGGGCAGGGCTTCGGCGATGGCCTGGATTTCCACAATTTTCATCCTAATATTAATTACCATCTATATGGTGCTGTTGAAAAGACAGCAGAAAGAACAATAAAGGGGGAACAGTGTTGAGGAGAGCAGCGAAAACGGCCCATCCGTGGAGGATTCGTATATTTAAAGTCAGTCCGAGTGAGCTTATCCCTCCTTTCTATTTATGGATTGGCCTCTTACTACTAACGATATTTACCCTTCTACCCTTTCTGTATTTGATTACTTCTTCCATCAGCCAGACCCAGGAGATTATTTCAGGGCATCTATTCCCTGATCTGCCGACGATTCAGAACTATTTGAAATTGTTTCAAGGCGATATAGGGAATGACTTTATTCAAGCTTTGGAGAATAGTATAACAGTCTCCTTATGGACCACCGCGGTTACGATTTTTGTTGGCCTATTTGCTTCTTATGCGTTAGCGCGAATTAAATTCCCGTTCCGGGTAACGTTACTCTTTGTAATATTAGCCATGCAGCTGTTACCATCCATCAGTATCATAGTTCCCTTATATATTATGATGAGAGAGGGCATCTCGATTTCGATTCCATTTACATCTATGGTTATCCTGCATACAAAACCTCTCTTAGATACAACATGGTCATTGGTGATTGCTTATATCGCAACGGGCCTACCCTTTGCAATCTGGCTAATGACCGGGTATTTCCAATCCATCTCCAAAGAGATGGAAGAAGCTGCTTATATGGATGGGTGCAGTAAAATAAAAACCATGCATAAAATCATTTTGCCACTGGCACTGCCTGGCGTTGCTGCTACAGCAATTTTCACTTTTTTAAATGCCTGGGATGAATTTATTTTTGCGAGTGCGTTTACCCAGACCTATGCGTCCAAGACGTTGCCCATTGCCGTGCGAGAATTTATTGGAAAACACAGCATAGACTGGGGCTTGATGACTGCCGGAGGATTTGTTGCTTCGCTGCCACCTGTAATTCTTTCCCTATTTTTGTTCAAATACATCGTTAGCGGCTTGTCAGATGGGGGAATAAAAGAGTAAACTTAAGGAGGTTTTAAATATAAACGTTTATATAAACGCAGCGGCTGATGTCAGATTTCATCAATGAAACCGCTGAAACAGGGAGATTGATTACGATTAAAAAGATCAGTATTTTAGATATCGTGGAGAAGTCAGGGGTTTCGCTTGTTACTGTATCCAGAGTGCTGAATAATGTGCCCACTGTTCGTGAAGAAAATCGCCAGAAAGTATTGCAGGCTATCAAAGAACTCGATTACCGACCTAACTCAGCAGCACGCAGTTTGGCACGGGGAACAACGGGTTTAATCGGACTTACGCTGATTACATTAAATGATACGGTATTCGATGGTATCGTACATTCTGTAAATGAACACTTGGAGGAGAATGGTTACCTCTTGGCGCTGTCGGTATCCTCGCCTAAAGAGGAAGAGGCCGGAAAACAAAATAGCTTTTTGTTTCAAGAGGATCGTGTAGACGGCATTATTGTGCTCTCTCCTTTGAACGAGAAACAAGTTATTTTGGAGCTGAAGCGTAAGAAAATTCCGTTCGTTATTATTGATAATCACTTAGAGAGTTCAAAAGCTCTAACAGTGAATGTGGATAATTATGCCGGAGGTTATAAAGCGACCAAGCATTTGCTTGACTTGGGTCATACTCATATTGCTCATGTCAGCGGACCGGAGCATTTTCTCAGTGTCAGGGAGAGAAAGCGTGGATTTGCAGAGGCATTGGAACAAGCAGGGGTAGCTCCATGCATTGTAGCCCATACCGACTTCGGTATTCGCTGCGGCTATGAGATAGCAATGGGATGGATACAACAAGGAATCCTTCCAACGGCTGTGTTTGCGGGGGATGATGCATTGGCACTTGGGGTCATGGATGCCTTCCGTGCCCATGGCTACCGCATACCAGATGACATTTCTATTATAGGTTATGACGATCAGGTATTTGCCTCTGAAATCCATCCGCAATTAACAACTGTGCGGCAGCCTACGGAGCAAATGGGGAAAGAGGCAGTTCGGCTTTTGCTGAAACTCATCGAAGGTTCGAAGCGAAACAGTTCTGTGCTTCTACAGCCCGAGTTACTGATTAGACAAACAACAGCTAACTACAAACATAGAGAAAAGCAATAATAGTCGTAGGGGTGAGATCAATTGAACTACTACTTGGGTGTGGATGCTGGCGGCACGAAAACTTACGCTATCATTACGGATGAGTCCGGGCGCTGGCTGGCAAGTGGTACTAGTGGCCCAGGCAATCATCAGATTAACGCAGATATAGCAAATGCAAATATTAAAGCTGCCGTATTCCAGGCTTTGAATCATGTACATCTTCAACCTGCAGATATAAGAGTAGCTTGGTTCGGTTTGGCAGGGGCAGATCGGGAAGCGGATTATAGGGTATTAACGCCAATGATTCAGCAATTTGGCTTTCCTGATTTCCATATTGTATGTGATACCATTATCGCCATGCGTGCGGGAACGACTAAGTCATATGGAGCTGTACTTGTATGCGGGACCGGTATGAATGCAGCAGGGATTGGCAAGCAAGGTGAGACGGTTCAGTGTGGCGGATTTGGGTATTCATTTGGTGATTTTGGAGGGGGTGAGGAGCTTTCCATTGAAGCGTTCCGGACCGTGATTCGCGCCTGGGAAGGGCGCGGTATGCCCACCCTGCTGACGGGTTTAATCCCTCAGGCCCTGGGTTATGGTTCAGTAGCAGAGATGTTTCATAGTTTTCTTGACCATCATAAGCGTATTCCATCTGACTTGACGAAGCTGATCTTCGATGCGGCAGCAAGGGAGGACAATGCTGCTATTCAGATTTTGCAAAGACAAGGTACTGAATTAGGCTTATCGGCTAGGGCTGTTATAGAACGTTTACAGTTGCAAGGGGAGAACTTCGATCTCGTGCTGGCCGGAAGCGTATTGACAAAAGGCAGCAGTGAGTTCATCCATCCTTATATTTCCAAAGAGGTCCTTGAAGTTGCACCGGGTTGCCAGTTGAAGCTTTTGACAGTGGAACCGGTGGTGGGTTCAATTTTGCTTGCGATGGAGAAAGACGGAATAACGATCACATCTTCGATTTATGAAAAGTTAGATGAAATAGCTGACATCAAAGGAGTTGTCTGCAATGGAAAATAGATTAAAAATTGCTGTGATTGGCGGGGGGTCCTCCTATACCCCGGAATTAATTGAAGGAATTATTCTCAATCATGCGCAGCTGCCTGTATCCGAAATCTGGCTGGTAGATATTGAGGCGGGCAAACACAAGCTCGAGATTGTGGGCAATCTGGCAAAACGTATGGTTAAAAAATCAGGGTTGCCCCTTGATGTTCACTTAACGCTCAATCGGCGTGAAGCATTGGATGGGGCGAGCT
Source organism: Paenibacillus sp. P3E (assembly GCF_001909045.1). Classification (NCBI taxonomy): domain Bacteria; kingdom Bacillati; phylum Bacillota; class Bacilli; order Caryophanales; family Paenibacillaceae; genus Paenibacillus; species Paenibacillus sp. P3E. Next base: position 15,699 of record NZ_LVWH01000114.1, read on the forward strand.
TTGTATCGACTCAGATGCGTGTTGGCCTTCTCGAAGCCCGAATCTGGGATGAGAGGATTCCGCTGAAATTTGGTGTGATTGGACAAGAAACAACAGGGCCCGGGGGTATGATGAAAGCCTTGCGAACCATCCCTGTTTTACTTGATATCTGCAAAGATATGGAGGAGCTGTGTCCGAGTGCTTGGCTGCTCAATTTCACGAATCCTGCAGGTATGGTCACTGAAGCTATTCATAAATATTCAAGCATCAAGACGATTGGCTTGTGCAATGCCCCAACAGGAGTCTACAAATGGCTGTCTGAATTATTCGAGGTTCCGGCAGAGCAGATTTATGCGGAGTTCGTTGGCTTAAATCATTTGCATTGGGTAACCCAGGTAAGTATCAACGGGGAATCCAAGCTAGAACAACTTTTCGATCTCCGCGAAGGGTACTCAGCGAAAAATGTGCCGCAATCCGAATGGAATGCTGACTTCATTCATGGATTAGGTGCTATTCCGTCCTATTATTTGAAATATTACTATTTAACAAAGGAAATGCTAGAGGAACAATTAACTTCCTCAGCTAAAGAGGGGACCCGTGCGGAGATTGTGAAACGTCTGGAAGACGAGTTGTTTGAACTGTACAAAGATCCAGACTTGGCGGAGAAGCCCGAACAGCTTGCGAAGCGAGGAGGTACTTATTATTCTGAAGCCGCTGTAAATCTGATGAAATCACTCTATAATGACACACGCGATATTCAAACGTTAAACGTGGCGAACGGCAGAACGTTGGACTTTTTACCGGCTGATGCTTGTATTGAAGTTAATTGTGTGGTTACCAAGCAGGGGCCGATACCTTTACCTGTATCCCGTGTTCCGGTTTCTGTAAAAGGACTGATACTAGCTGTAAAAACCTATGAACAACTTGCTATTGAAGCAGCTGTACATGGGGACCGAAGCTTAGCGCTTCAGGCATTGGGTCATCATCCGCTTATTCCCTCGGTAAATGTTGCCGATAGCTTGTTGAAGGAGATGCTAGAGCAGAATAAAGCGTTCTTACCACGGTTTTTCCAAAGTTAGAAGGGTGGATTTAATCAAACGAAGGAGGAGAAGTCAATTGAAATCCAAAGGACTAGTTAGTTTGTTCGCAGCTGCTGCACTCATCATAACTCTATGTACCGGAACAGCAAGTAAAGCCAGTGCATCTTCCACTATTATCTTGGGCTACTACACGAACGATTCATCCACGGCCCTTACCGATTATCACAGTTACTTGAATCAAATTTCAACGGATACATTCAATACCGATGCCAGTGGCAACATTGTTGGAGGCGTTCCTGCCCAGGCAGTAGATTATGCCAACTCCGTTGGTGTTCTCCCTTACGCTTTGGTTTCAAATTATGGATCAACGGATTGGGATAGCAATGCAGCTCACCAAGTGTTAACGAATGCCGCAATAAAGCAAAAATTGATTACCAATATGCTTTCTTTAGTAAAGACGAATCACTATAAAGGCATAAACATTGATTTTGAAGCCGTCTTGCCAAGCGACCGCGATGCAATGACCATTTTTGTTAGGGACGTTGCCAGTACAATGAAGGGACAGGGATTGCTGACTATGGTTTCTGTACCTGCTAAGTCGGTCGATGATCCTGCTGATGACTGGACCGGTGCTTTCGATTATGAGTCTCTTGGCACTTATGCAGATATCATTCAGGTGATGACCTATGATGAGCATGGTGTATGGGCAGATCCAGGTTCGGTAGCGAGTAAGCCATGGATTACTGAAGCTCTTCAATTTGCTATCACTTATGTGCCTTCAGAAAAAGTACTGATGGGTATTCCGGTTTATGGGAATGATTGGAATCTTTCGGATAAATCCAATAGCAGCAACCGTTTGATCCCATGGAAAAATATCCCTCAGCTGATCTCGAGCACCAAAGGCAAGCCAGTAAGAGATAGTGCATCTGGATCCATGACTTTCAAATATACAGCGAAAGACGGCTCAAAACATGTCGTCTGGTACGAAGACGAAACAAGCATCAAGACCAAAACTCATTATACACTTTCATATGGCCTTGCAGGTGTCTCTGTTTATGCAATGGGGGAGGAAGATGAGAGGTTTTGGAAAGCAATAGCAGCCGGTTTAAAATAAGCGGTCGGTAGAGAAACAACGTAAAAGTAATGGCTATCCCGGAAGGTCTGAACAGACTGGAGGGGATAGCCAATTTTTTTGGATGATATGTAGTTTAGGTTTCGCGGAATCCTTCTCCGTGTACATCATGGACATCACTGATAATGACAAACGCTTTGGGATCAACGGATTTAACCAATTGGCTTAGCCGGCGGATCTCCTGACGGGAGACTACGCAGTAGACCATGTATTTGGCCTGTTTGGAATATGCGCCTATGGCTGGGATCAGTGTTACGCCACGGTCCATTTCTGCTGTAATCAGATCAGCGATTTGCGGAGCATCGTCACTGATGATCGTGAAGGCTTTGGCGGCATAGGCACCCTCCTGGATGAAATCAATCATTCGCGAAGAGATGAAGACCGCTACCAGGGTGTATAGAATTTTTTCACGGGGAATATAGAGCAGGGAAGCGCCGATAATGATTACATCAACTGCCAGGATAATCTGCCCCATGCTCCATCCGAATTTACGTCCCAGAATTCTTGCTACGATATCGACTCCGCCTGTTGTGCCGCCAAAACGGAAAACGATGCCGAGTCCCAGCCCGAGCGTAACCCCCGCATATAATGAAGCAAGAATAAAGTCATGCTCGGTGCTGAAGGTGACAATCCAGCCTGCGTTAATCATCCGCTCGAACAGCCAGAGGAAAAACGACAATGCGCCGATTCCAACGCCTGTATAGGCAATTTGCCGTCCGCCAAGAACCTTCCAGCCCAGTAGAAAGAGCGGGAGGTTAAGCAGCAGGGTAGTTAAAAAGATGGGGATGTTGAAAGCATAGTTAAGAAGGATGGTTATCCCGGTTACACCGCCCTCCATCAATTTATTGGGTACGATAAAGTAGAGCAGACCAAATGCATATACAGCCGCTCCCAGCATGATTGGTGCTGCTGTTTTGACAATGGTGGAAGCTACTTTGGAAGATGAATTCATGTAATCCCTCGCCTGGCCCTGTTATGGGCATAATGTATTGGTAAACTTCTTTTATTGGTTGCTTTTCATGTGGCTATAGCATTCACCGAATGTCCGGGGCCTTGAAAAATGTGCAGTTGCCAAAAAAGATTTGTCTTCAAAACGTCTTTACGATAACATAGGGGCAAACAGAAGGCAAGAACATACAGGGGGGCGAAGAAACAATTTATGGATAAAAGTCTTGGTGACATACAGCGTGAGGTTGACGCTTATATCTCACAATTTAAAGAAGGTTACTTCAGCCCGCTGTCCATGCTGGCCCGGATGTCAGAGGAGGTGGGCGAGCTTGCCCGGGAAGTCAACCACCAGTTTGGCGAGAAACCCAAAAAGACAGATGAAGCGGAAAACTCGATCGAGCTTGAGCTGGGAGATATTCTGTTTATTACGGTTTGCTTCGCCAATTCACTGGGAATTGATCTAACCGAGGCCCACAATAAAGTGATGCACAAGTTCAATACCCGTGATGCAGGACGGTGGACACTAAAAAACACCGATTAGGCTTTTATAACATATGCTGTACCAAACGAACGGGATTTAGCCGTGAGGATGGTGGGCAAATGGATCATAACGATTATGTTAAAGCGGCATACCGATCAATTCTCCGCAGTGATTTTGCAGAGGCAATCACATTGTTCGAAGCGGCTATTGCAGCCAGCCCGGATGATGCCGAGGTCAGATACCGCTGCTCTATTACGTATGCCCGCAGCGGCATGCTTGAAAAAGCGCTGGAGCATGCACGGGCGGCGTTAAATCTGGATAGAGGAAAACCGGAGTATGGGCTTCACCTTCAGCATTTGCAGGCCTTGCAGCTTGTCCGGAAGGCCAAAAGGCTGCTTGAGGATGATATTACGGGGACTAATAACCCGTATCATCCGATTACCTTATTGAAGGAAGCGATTGTTCTTGACCCTTTGTACGGGGATGCATATGTATGGTTAGCCATCGCACACAGCCGGATGAATGAGCATGTGCAGGCGATTGCCGCACTTAAAGAAGTCATGTCCCTGCATCCGGATGATTCCGGGCTGCGGCAGCTTATGAAAGACCTTCAGAAATCATTGCAAAAGTATATGGGATAAGATAATTATCAACCAGTCATAGCGAGGAGGAATAAGGGTGAGTGACAAGATCAGGGTTATCGTCTCCGGGGCAGGAGGCAGAATGGGCAAAGAGGTTATTAAGCTGGTGCTGCAGGATGAAGAGCTGGAGCTTGCGGCAGCCGTAGACCGTTCAGCTAGCGGCAGCGACGCCGGCCGTTTGGCTGGGCTGGAAGAGTGCGGAGTTAAGGTTGTAGCTGATTTGGAAGCTGCCCTGGCGGAGAGCGGCGGAGAGGTTCTCGTTGATTTCACCACGCCGCAATCGGCTTATACCCATACTGCACTTGCTATTAAATATGGGGTGCGTCCGGTTATCGGTACTACCGGATTTACCACGGAGCAGATTTCCGAGCTGGACAAGCAATGCCAGGATCGGGGGATTGGGGGACTTATCGCGCCAAACTTCTCAATCGGAGCGATTCTGTTAATGAAATTTGCCGCTCAAGCGTCCAAATATTTTCCGCATCTGGAAATTATCGAAACCCATGGAGACCAGAAACTGGATGCACCTTCAGGTACGGCGATCAAAACCGCAGAGATGATTTCTGAAGCAAGGGAGGAACTTCGTCAGGGGAATCCTAAAGAAGAGGAAGTAATTGAAGGCGCACGGGGGGGCTATTACAACGGCTTTCGTATACACAGCTTACGGCTTCCGGGTGTTTTTGCACAAGAAGAGGTGGTTTTTGGCGGGTATGGGCAATCGCTCAAAATCCGTCATGATTCCTATGAACGGGCAGGCTATATGCCCGGGGTCAAGATGGGGGTCCAGAAGGTGATGGGCTACACCGGTTTGATTTATGGTTTTGAGCACTTTATTGAATAGACGGGGGATATCATCATGTTGAAAATAGCATTTATTGCGCATGACCGGAAGAAAGATGAAATGGTTAATTTTGTGACTGCTTATGAACATGTGTTTGTAGGGCATGAGTTATTTTCTACCGGAACTACCGGTCAACGTATTATGGAAGTTACAAAGCTATCTATTCACCGCTATATGTCAGGGCCGCTTGGCGGGGATCAGCAGATCGGTGCGATGGTAGCTACGGATGAGCTGGATCTGATTATTTTTCTTCGGGATCCGCTGATGGCGCAGCCGCATGAACCCGATATTACTGCCCTGCTTCGCCTGTGTGATGTATACGGCATTCCGGTGGCAACCAATATCGCGACAGCTGAGATTCTGGTCAAAGCGATTGACCGCGGCGATTTCGCCTGGCGTGAGCTTGTACATAAATACAAGCCGGGTGTGGATGAATGAAGCTGGACATTCTTGTGTTCGGTGCGCATGCAGACGATGCAGAAATCGGCATGGCGGGGACTATTGCCAAACATACTGCCGCCGGACTCCAGGTTGGGTTATGTGATTTGACCGCTGCGGAAATGTCATCGAACGGAACTGTGGAACGACGCAAAACCGAGGCACAGCAGGCTGCGGATGTACTCAGGGTTTCTGTGCGCACGAATTTGGGTCTTCCCGACCGTGGGCTGTACCTGACAGAAGAGCATCTGGCGGCAGTGACACTGGAAATCCGCAGATTTGCACCGGACATTGTGTTTGCACCTTATTGGGAAGACCGGCACCCGGATCATATTGCCTGCAGCAAGCTGGTGGAAGAAGCAGTGTTCAATGCCAAGCTCCGGAAGTATATACCGGACAAGCCTGCAGTGCCTGCTCCACAGCTGTATTTTTATTTCATTAATGATTTGGGGCGTACTGATCTTATTGTTGATGTGACTGAGCAGTACGGTCTTAAAGAGCAGGCACTGTCCTGCTACCGGTCACAGTTTGAGAAAACCCCGGGAGAGGATGTTGTCTCCACTCCCTTAACGGAAGGCTATATTGAACGTGTACGCTCCAGGGATATGCTGCTTGGACAGCGGAGGTTGATTCCTTATGCGGAGGGGTTCGCCAGCAAAGTGCCGTATGCTGTAGATCTGTTCAGTTCACCCCTCAGGCAGCGGTTGAATCAATAACCTTTCTAAAATGGTCATAAACCACTATAATAAATTCATATCATTACACGAAGTAATGAACTCAAGTCTTATGAAGGGGACGGAGCGATGGACCGGCTAAAAATAGGCATCACCTGTTATCCGTCTCTTGGCGGCTCGGGTGTTGTGGCAACCGAACTGGGCAAGCTTTTGGCCGAAAAGGGTCATGAGGTCCATTTTATAACACATAGTATCCCGTTCCGGCTAGGAACGTTTCAGAAGAATATCTTTTATCATGAGGTAGAGGTCAACGATTATTACGTCTTCCGTTACCCTCCTTATGATCTGGCGCTTGCGACCAAGATGGCCCAGGTGGCCAAGATGGTAGGGCTGGACTTATTCCATGTCCATTACGCAGTGCCCCACGCAGTTTGCGCCTATCTGGCCAAGCAAATGCTGGGCAATGATATCAAGGTAGTGACTACCCTGCACGGGACCGATATTACGGTACTTGGACAGGATGAATCGCTGAAGGACCTGATCCGTCTGGGTATTAACGAGAGTGACGCGGTGACGGCTGTTTCGCAGGACCTTATCAAGGAGACCCGCAAGGTTCTCGATATCACCCGTGATATCGATCTGACTTATAACTTTGTCGACAAACGTGTGTATTATCCCCGGGATGTGACCGATCTGCGGGAGGATTTCGCCGCACCTGATGAGAAAATTCTGATGCACATCAGCAACTTCCGTCCGGTCAAACGGGTATCGGATGTGGTGGATATTTTTGCCAAGGTTAATCAGGAGCTGCCGTCACGCTTGCTGCTGGTTGGGGAAGGACCCGAGCTGCCCAAAATCCAAGCTAAAATCTGTGAAATGGGACTGGAAGACAAGGTTCGTTTTCTCGGCAAGCAGGATGAGATCGCGCAGGTAATTTCCTTGGCTGATCTGCTGCTGCTGCCTTCGGAGAAGGAAAGCTTTGGTCTGGTGGCTCTCGAAGCGATGGCTTGCGGCGTGCCGACTATCGGTTCGGAGGCTGGAGGCATTCCTGAACTGATCCAGCATGGGAAGACCGGATTTCTGGCACCTATCGGAGATACAGCCGCAATGGCAAAATATGCGGTTAAGCTGTTGTCCGATTCCCGCATGGAGGAGCAGTTCAGACAGGCTTGTCTGGAACGGTCCTGTAATGACTTCAGCAGAGATGTGATCACTAATCAATATGAGGATATCTATTATAGGGTGCTAGGGCGCAAAGTGCGCGGATTGGATACAATCCAGAGTTAGGGAGTGCTTGCAATATGGACTGGACAATGGCGCCTTCCGGAATGGCCCAAGCGGCAAATGTAGTGTTATCAGCCCTGCTTGAGCATGGTCACGAGGCATACTTCGTTGGCGGCTGTATCCGTGATGAGCTTCTGGGGCGGCCGGTGCATGATATCGATCTGACGACTTCAGCACTTCCCGGAGAGGTCATGAAACTTTTTCCTCGCTGTGTCCCAACCGGACTTGCTCATGGCACCATTACCATTCTTCAGGATGGCTGGAGCTTTGAAGTGACGACGTACCGGACGGAGAGCGGGTATGCCGACCACCGCCGTCCGGAGCACGTCTTATTTGTAAGAGATGTGAAAGAGGATCTCCGCCGGCGTGATTTTACAATCAATGCGATGTGCTGTGGTCTTGATGGAATTAGAGTTGATCCTTATGGCGGAGCAGAAGATTCGGTACGACGCCTGATCCGCTGTGTAGGTGATGCAGAGGAACGCTTCGATGAAGACGCGCTTCGCATGCTGCGCTGCGTCCGCTTCGCATCAGTGCTTGATTTCCGGGTCGCCAAGAATACTTGGCGGGGTCTCCTGCGCCAGCGTGACAAGCTGGCGCACATTGCCGTGGAGCGCGTTCGCGCGGAGCTTGAACGCATCGTCCTCGGCCCGCATCCACAGCGAGGCCTCGGTCTGCTGGCGCGCAGCGGTCTGCTGCCGCGCGGCAAGGCGCCGTTCCCCTGGACCGGCAGCGACATGGCGGCAGCCGCCGCCCTGACGGCCGGGATCGGGGACCTGCAGGACGCCCACCTGCGGTGGGCGCTACTGCTGCATGCCCTGAAGCGGTCGGCCTCCGAGGCCGACGAGTTGCTGCGGGCATGGACGTTCCCGGGGGCGACGCGCAGCGCCGTCGCCGGGGTGCTGCGCGTCCGCGAAGCGTGGGACGCAGCGCTTGCGGAGGTGCCGCCTGGGGAACCCGGCGGCACGGAGGCCCTGCGGCGGCGCTGGATCGCCGCCGTGCTGGCCCACGGCCAGTCAGCCGCCGAAGGGTGGCTGACGCTGCTTGCGGCGCTGCCGGAGGACGCAGCGCCTGGCCTTGCTCTTGGTGCGCCTGCTCCAGGCGCCCCTGCCGCGCAGCGGCCTAACGCGCCTGCCCCAAGCGCCCCTGCCGCGCAGCGGCCTAACACGCTTGCCCCAGACGCCCCTGCCGCGCAGCGGTCTAACGCGCCGGACATCCCCGCTCTGTGGTCCTGGACCGCGGGGATGCCGCTTCATACCTTGGCGGAGCTGGCAGTGACGGGCAGGGAGCTGGCAACGGTACTACATAAGCGCCCGGGTCCGTGGCTGGGAGAGCTGTTGCAGCGGCTGCTCATGGCTGCAGCGGCAGGTGACATTCCTAATGACAATCGATTATTGCTTTTGGAAGCAAAAAGGATGGATAGTAATGAACAGTAATGAGAGGCTCCGGCTGCCTTGGGCCGGGCGGGACACTTTTGCATGCAGTTGGCTGGATCGTGTTCAGCTGCTGGAAGAGGTGGTATCTACTCAGGAAGAAGCCAAGAAGCTTGCCGAGAACGGTGCTCCCGAAGGTACATCCGTCCGGGCTGAAGAACAGACCGGCGGCAGGGGGCGGATGGGCCGGAAATGGCATTCCCCCCGCGGTAAAGGCATTTGGATCAGCATTGTGCTTCGTCCAGAGCTACCATTGTCACTAACTCCTCAGCTTACACTGCTGGCAGGAGTTGCCGTCTGCACAGCTATCCGTGAGGTTACTGGTGTACAGGCGGGGATTAAATGGCCCAATGACCTGCTCGCGGGCGGGCGCAAAATCTGTGGCATCCTGCTGGAATCCTCTCTTCGGGAAGGCGGTCTGCATTACTGCATTGCCGGAATAGGCATTGCCGTTAATTTGACGGAAGAGGATTATCCCCAGGAATTGAAGAGCATCGGCACCTCTCTGTTGATTGAAGGCGGAGGAATCCCTGTTGACCGTACAGTGCTTACTGAGGCTGTTCTGACTGAGCTGGAGTACTTATATATTCTTTACAGTGAACAGGGATTTAAGCCCATCAGGGAGTTGTGGGAGTCCATGTCCGTCACACTGGGACGCCAGGTCTGTTATAATACCCCGGAAGGACGCTGTGAGGCTCTGGCGGTGGGGCTCGATGATAATGGCGGGCTGCTCCTTAAGGATAGGACGGGTGCTGTAATGAGTGTGCTCTCGGGTGAGATTGAAATGATCTGAGATGACGAGGTTCCATTCCTTGTCATCTTTTTTGAACATAAAAAATGTATTGGTTCTACGCCCTAAATGGTCTTTAACTTTCTGGTGAAACAGAATGCGGTTTTTTCAAAGGACCAGCAAACTGTTTCTTCATGGTTTACTTGCTTGAAGATTTTGTTATAATAAGGACAGAGACGGTATCGATTGTCGGGCTGTACTCGGGAAGAAACCTTTTATATCAGGGGATTTGCTGTTAGATTCACCTTCATAACTGTATTTCACGGTTACGTTGGATTCTGCTCTGAGCCGTAAGGACCGAGACAGAAGGGACGATCGCGAGTGACTCTTTTTTGCCCATCGGACCTTTTTAGCGGACTTATGCTAAAAGGTTTTTTTGTTTGCGCGTTTACGCGTAATTAACTGCGAAAAGGGGAATGGGAGCCTATGGCTGACAAACATGCGTTAAATATTGTGAAAATGAAAAAAATGAAAACGGATGGCGTTCCGCTGAGCATGCTGACTGCTTATGATTATCCCTCAGCCTTGCTGGCTGAGGAAGCGGGGATAGACCTGATACTGGTCGGCGATTCTTTGGGGAATGTAGTTCTTGGATATGACACCACCTTACCGGTGACTATAGAAGATATGGTGTACCACACCCGCTCGGTCACCCGGGGGGCCCAGCATACTTTTATTGTAGCGGATATGCCGTTTATGACCTATCACGGCAGCATCGATGAAACCTTGCGCAGTGTTCGTAGACTGATGCAGGAAGGACGGGCACATGCCGTCAAAATGGAGGGCGGAATGGAAATCTGCGATACGGTATCCGCCGTCGTAGCTGCCGGTGTTCCGGTGCTTGGCCATATCGGCCTCACCCCGCAGTCTGTAAATATGATCGGCGGCTACCGTATTCAAGGTAAGGACGCCAAAGATGCACAGCGGCTGATGGAGCAAGCGAAGGCGCTTGAAGCTGCCGGTGTGTTTGGGATCGTCCTTGAGCTGGTGACCGAAGAAGTGGCTGAAGCCATCTCCAAGGCCGTCAGCATCCCGACCATTGGGATTGGAGCAGGCCGTTATTGCGATGGACAGGTGCTGGTTTTCCATGACCTGTTGCGTTACGCCTCTCCATACCGGGAGAAACGTTTTGTCAAAACCTATGCCGATGTAGGTACACTGATCCGTGAAGGGATCAGCAGCTATGTCCAGGAAGTGAAGGACCGTTCCTTCCCGGCGGAAAGTCATGTTTTTAACGCAGAAGAGCATGTGCTGGAATCTTTATACGGCGCGGCCGGAAAAGGAGAGAAATAAGATGAGAGTAGTCAGAACGGTTCTACAGTTGCGCGAAGCGCTGGATTATATGCGGATGGGAGGACATACACCTATAGGCTTTGTGCCGACGATGGGCTATCTCCATGAAGGACATGCCAGCCTGATCCGTAAAGCGGGTGAAATGAGTAACACGGTTGTGATGAGCATTTTTGTCAATCCGCTGCAATTTGGGCCGAATGAGGATTTCTCTTCTTATCCGCGCGACGAACGCCGTGATCTGGAGCTTGCAGAGCGTGAGGGTGCCGATATCGTGTTCATACCTTCTGTGGAAGAGATGTACCCTCAGCCTATACGTACCAAGGTATCGGTGGACTCGCTAACGACCCAGCTGTGCGGGGCTTCCCGCCCTGGACATTTTGACGGTGTAACCACAGTAGTAAGCAAGCTGTTCAACATGGTGCAGCCGGATTATGCCTTCTTCGGACTCAAGGATGCCCAGCAGGTTGCTGTTTTGCGCCGGATGGTATCTGATCTCAATATGAATGTGGAAATAGTCGCCTGTCCGATCGTCCGGGAAGGGGATGGACTGGCGCTTAGCTCACGGAATGTTTACCTCAGCAGTGAGGAGCGCAATCAGGCCCTGGTTCTGTCCCGCTCACTCCGTGATACCCGCAAGGCGCTGGAAGAAGGAACCGTCAGAACAGTGGACGAAGCACGCAAGCTGCTGGTATCGATTATTTCTTCATCGCCGCTCGCCGTCATTGATTATGTGGAAATCCTGTCCTTTCCGGACCTCGAAGCGTTGGAAGACGGGTCACCGCTCAGCAATGCAGAGGGAGAGGTTATCATGGCGCTCGCAGTGAAGTTCGGCAGAACAAGGCTGATCGACAATAATGTTTTTATTCCCAAGGAGGTACACGCTCTTGTTTAGACATATGATGAAATCCAAAATCCACCGTGCTACCGTAACGGAAGCCAATCTGAATTATGTGGGCAGCATCACCATTGACGAGAACCTGATGGAAGCAGCTGACCTGCTCGAAAATGAGAAAGTACAGATTGTTGACAATAATAACGGTTCCCGCCTGGAAACGTATGTCATTCCCGGACCCCGGGGCAGCGGCGTTATTTGTCTGAACGGAGCAGCAGCCCGGCTGGTGCAGCCGGGAGATACAGTGATCATCATCTCCTACGCTATGCTGTCCTCTGAAGAGCTGGCCGCACATAAACCGACGGTTGTATTCGTGGACACCGATAATAAGCCGGTTAAACTGACAGATCATGAGCTGCATGCAACCATTGCCTGAAGCTTAAGTCATGCAATGAATGCCAGGGATGAAGAGGCCCGTACTTGTGAAAAATGAAGGCAGGCAAGCTTAAGCTGATTTCATTTTCAGTAAGGGTGGGATGTCCCGTGTTTCAACATTTATTTGCTGAGATGAACAAGATGCTTCAGGAAATCACCGCCGACTTCCCTACTGCGGAGGGTGCCCGCCGGAATGATCTTTTATGCAAGTACAACATGCTGCACAGACTTAGTGACGAGGTAATGGATGAATGGCTGTCCTTTGCCGAGAAGCTGAGTGATTTTCGTCAAAATGCTGATTTTTCTCTGCCTTCCGATGAGGAAATGCCACAGGCAGAGGCACCTGAGCTTGTTATGGACTCCTTTGTCCGTGGACAGGGCTACTACAAGCTGCTTATGTACAGGAAATGCATCGAACAATTCAAGGATGTCATCACCAGGTATCCGGACAGTCTGGCAGCACGCCTCTATTTGGCAATGGCCTATCTCCAGGAGGGGGAATTAGACGTTTCCTGGGGTCATTTGCATCACATGCTGGCCCTGATCCGTGAGAAGAAGCTAAAAGCCATGATCTACAATGCACTCGGCTGCATCAGAGCCTCTCAGGAACGCTATAGTGAGGCTCAGGAGCTCTTCAACCTCTCCTTACAGCATGATCCCCTGCTCGCTGAACCCGGCGTCAATTTGGAGGTCTGCCGCAGGCGTGGAGGGAAGCTGCAATTTGGGCACCAGCTGGTTTCGCTTTTATAACCCTTATTCCTCCATTTAAGCGATGCATCCCGCTAACCAAGGGGTGTGCATCGCCTTTTTTCGTAACATCTGTTATGCTGATAAGGAGTCTCAAGTGAAAGGGAATAGAACTTATAATGAAATTTGCCGTGCTTGATTTTGAAACTACGGGAACCCAATCCGTGGGTGAGATCATCCAGGTTGGCCTTGCCATTATAGAAGAAGACCGGTCTATTTCACGGGTGTATGGTTCCTACGTTAAGCCCGGAACACCGATCCCCCCGTTTATTACAGGATTGACCGGTATTACAGACAGTGATGTGCAAGGTGCACCTGAACTGGATGAAATGATGATGGAGCTTGTCCCTATGCTGGACGACGTCGTTCTGGTTGGACACAATGTGGCTTTTGATTTTCATTTTCTGCAGAATGCGCTCGACCGGTGCGGCTATTTGCCGTTCCAGGGCCGGATTCTGGATACGATTGATTTTCTTAAAATATGCTTTCCGTCATTGACCACGTACCAGCTTGGAGCGGTAAGTACCTATTTTGGCCTGACGCATGACCGTCCGCATCAGGCGGACAGCGACGCGCTTGCCACTGCTCTCGTACTGTTGAAATGCCTGGAGGAACTGTATAGCCTGCCTCTCCTGACCATTCAGCGTCTGAATGAGCTGTTTGTCGATGAGGACAGTGATCTGGCCTGGTATTTCGACGGGTTGCTCCGTGAACGTGAAATGGAGACCTTCCAGCCTGAAGGGGAGCTAACCTTTTACCGTCAGCTTGCGCTGGCTGTCGGGGATTGGTCGGAGCTATCTCCTCCCCGTGAGGAGGGAACTGGCAATCCTCTGCAGAATATTACCTTTGAGGAATATATGGAAGAGGTGACCCAGCGGCTGAAGGAGACTTTACCCCAATATGAGAGCCGTGAAGCCCAGGAGATTATGATTCACGAGGTCATGGCTGCACTAGAGGGTGACAAGCATCTCTTGATCGAGGCGGGAACGGGTACCGGCAAGTCGCTGGGCTATCTGCTTCCGGCCATTTACCACAGTGTGCGCTCAGACCAGAAGGTAATGGTGAGCACACATACCATCAACCTTCAAGACCAGCTGCGTGAGCGCGACATCCCTCTGTTGACGAGTGTCGTGCCGTTCCCGTTTAAGGCTGCAATCTTCAAGGGGAGAGGACACTATTTGTGTCTGCGGAAGTTTGAACATAAAATAAACAAAAAGGACTTTACAAGTCCGCGGGAAGAAGCGCTTACTGCGGCACAAATGATTGTATGGCTGACCCAGACTCAGTCGGGTGATGATGAGGAGCTGAATCTGAACGGTCGCGGTGGTGATTTCTGGGAGACCGTAGCCAGTGATACGGATTCCTGCCTTGGACGTTCCTGCCCCTGGTTCCGCAAGTGCTATTATCACCGGGCCAAGCACGAAGCCGGGATAGCGGATGTCGTAGTGACCAATCATTCCAAGCTCTTCGCGGACGTCAAGGCCGGGCATCAGCTGCTCCCGGCGTATGAGCACCTCGTCATCGACGAGGCCCATCATTTGGAGGATATTGCAGGCAAGCACTTGGGCATGCAGATGAAATACTTCACCGTCGCCCATACGCTTACGCGTCTCTATAAAGACAGCCGGAGCGGCCAGCTGCCGGCTCTGCGTCAAACGCTGCAGTCATCAGGCAGTGAGCAGGCGGCAGAATGGAGCGGTGTGATCGACAGGATCTACCCGGATCTGCTTACGGTTAAGGAATCGTGGGACACGCTTAGTGACAAGCTGTTTGCCCTGCTGCCCGAACGCAGTGACGCCGCTGCCGGAGAAGCCGGACAACTGGTTACCCGGCTTCTGCCGGGCAAGAGGCCCAAGGACTGGGAAGAACTAACTGCGCTTGAGAACACACTTCATCTTAGTCTAAGTGATATTATTCGCAAGGGCGACAAGATGCTCAGTGAAATGCGCGAATCGGAGAGCCAATCATCATCGGATAGTCTGGTAACGGATATCGGGGGGTTATTCAAGGACTTGGCCTCCATCCGTGAGCAAGTGCGTTTTTTCATGAACCTGAATGACGAGAATATCGTCTACTGGATGGAAGGTAGCGGCAACTATAGAGGGAAGTCACTGCAGTTGTATGCCGTACCAGTCGATGTCAGTGCCCAGCTCAAGGAACTCTTTTTTGATAAAAAGAAAAGCATAGTCCTTACTTCAGCTACTTTGTCCGTAGATAAGTCCTTTCAATTTATGATTGATAATCTGGGACTGGGCGAGTCTGCAGAACAGGGAAGGCTGATGACAGCACTGCTCCCATCTCCGTTTAAGTACCGTGAACAGGCACTTCTGGTCATACCGCGTGATTTCCCCAGTGTCAAAGGCAGTGTGGGCGATGCCCGTTTTGTCGATAAGCTGGTGCATTCATTGGCGGAGGCTGCTGTGGCTACACGGGGCCGGATGCTTGTGCTCTTCACTTCCTATAAAATGCTGCGCCAAGTCTATGATCCTCTAAAGGAGGCGCTTGTCTCCGAGGACATTACGGTACTGGGGCAGGGAGTGGAAGGCGGCAGCCGGAGTAAGCTGATCCGGCGTTTTCAGGACAGCTCCGCCTCTGTATTGCTCGGAACAAGCAGCTTCTGGGAAGGTGTGGATATTCCCGGCGAGGCTTTGACCTGTCTGGCCATTGTCAGACTGCCTTTTCAACCACCGAACCATCCGCTTGCGGAGGCTAAGGCAGAGCTGCTTCAGGCACAGAAAAAGAACCCGTTTATGAAGCTGTCGGTTCCCCAGGCGGTTATCCGCTTCAAACAGGGTTTCGGCCGGCTGGTGCGTACTGCCCAGGACCGGGGTATTGTTATAGTATATGATACCAGGGTTATCGAATCTTATTACGGAAAGTATTTCCTCTACTCGCTGCCTGGACCCAAAATGGAGCATATGCTGACGGATCAGATGGTTCCGCGAATTGCGGAATGGCTTGAAGACGGCAGCGTATCTTAACCTGCAATCATTTCAAATATAGTCAAGGAACAACGAAGCTCTGTTCTCCTGGTATCCGGTTCGTGCTGAGATACCAGGGAATGGATTGTACTTATGCTCACAAAACTTGGCATATGCTTACGAAGTGAGTTTTGTACGAAGTAATACTATGATGCATTGCTCACAAAACTTTTAGGAGGAGAAAATATGAAATCGGATAAAATATCGGAGGCCGTGGTACGCAGACTTCCAGTGTACCTGCGCTTCCTGAATGATCTCCTGAAGCGTGAAATCTCCACCGTATCTTCCCAGGAGCTGGGACAAAAGCTGGATCTGAATCCGGCGCAAATCCGCAAGGATTTGGCCTATTTCGGGGATTTCGGCAGAAAGGGTATTGGCTATGATGTGTCATACCTGATTGAGAAAATCCGCCATATCTTGAAGCTTGACCAGCAAATCAACGTGGCATTGGTGGGTGCAGGTAATCTCGGCCACGCTCTCTCAAATTACAATGCTTACTTGAAGGACACGATGAAAATCACTGCTGTTTTTGATTCCTATGCTCCCAAGGTCGGGCAGAAAATCAACTCACTCATTGTCCAGCCCATGGAAGAGCTGGGAAGCACGATCCGCGAACAGGGCATCCGCATCGGTATTATCACTGTACCGGATAGTGAAGCACAGAATGTTGCAGATATTCTGGTAGATTCAGGCATTGAGGCGATCCTTAATTTTGCACCCGTAATCTTGAAGACGCCATCCAACATCCGGATTCACGCCGCTGATTTTACTACCGATTTGCAGAGTCTGGCCTATTATTTGCACGATGGAAAGGACGAAGTGGAAGATGAACAGCAATAAGACAGTAATTGTAAATGGGCGATTTCTGGTGCCGGGTACGGAAAGTCCGGTTCTAAGCGGCTATATGACTATAGAAAATGATCTCATCACATACATAGGAGAAGTCAAACCTGTTATTGAAGAAGGGACACAGACCGTTGACGGCAGCCGTCTGTTGTTCATGCCGGGTCTGGTCAACACCCATGGCCACACCGCCATGTCTCTGCTCCGCGGATATGGGGATGACATGGTTCTTCAGAACTGGCTGCAGGAGAAGATGTGGCCCATGGAAGAAAAATTCACTAGTGACGATGTCTACTGGGGAACCTCTTTGTCTGTACTGGAAATGCTGAAGGGAGGCACAACCACCTTCCTGGATATGTATGACCATATGGACAGGGTTGCTGAGGTTTCAGAGCAGTCGGGAATGCGTGCCGTGCTTATGCGCGGGGTTATCGGCCTCTGTCCTGAGGATGTGCAGAACCATAAGCTGGCGGAGGCGATAGCCTTTGCGCGAAATTGGCATGGAAAGGCGGATGGAAGGATCACGACGATGATTTCCCCGCATGCCCCTTACACCTGTCCTCCTGAATTTTTCGTGAAATTTGTACAGGCTGCCCATGATTTGAACCTGCCTATGCATACACACATGTCCGAAACCCGGCGGGAGGTCGAACAGAATGCTGCAGATTACGGCCTGCGTCCGGTAGCGCATCTGGAGAAGCTGGGGATGTTCACGCGGCCGGCCCTCGTGGCTCACGGGGTTCATTTGAATGATGAAGAAATAGAGATTCTAGCACGTTACAACGTAGGGGTATCCCATAATCCTGGCAGTAACTTGAAGCTCGCAAGCGGTGTAGCACGGGTACCGGAGCTGTTGCGTGCGGGAGTCAAGGTATCGCTGGGCACTGACGGTGCGGCAAGCAATAACAATCTGGATATGTTCGAGGAGATGCGCCTGGCTGCTCTGATCCACAAAGGTGTGAGCGGAGATCCAACAGCAGTACCTGCACCGGAAGCATTGCTGATGGCGACCGAATACGGCGCACAGTCGATTTTCCTGGACAACACAGGCCGGCTGGCTCCGGGAATGAAGGCTGATTTCATTGCGCTGGATATCGACCAGCCGCACTTCCTGCCTCATACAGACCTGCTCTCCCATGCTGTGTATTCAGCGAGTGCTAAGGATGTCGAGCATGTATGGGTGAATGGTAAGCAGGTTGTGAAGAATGGACAGTGCCTGACTTTAGATGAGGAACGAATCCGCCGCAAAGCACAGGAAACCTTTGAAAGCCTGCTGAAACGGTAAAAAGAACAGGATCTATGAAGCATCCAGAGGAAAGGGAGCTGCAACTTTGAAGAAAAGAAGAAAATGGCTTCTGCTGGGGATACTCCTGGTTCTGCTCCTTCTGTTCGGACTAAGCCAGTTCTATGCTTATGTGATGAAAGACCAGTGGAACGAACGCAGTGCAGCCAGAGAGGTTGCTGAAGCAAGGGCAGGATTGACCGAGGTAACCAAAGCACAGAAGTCCGTATGGGACGAAAATTCGGTATACTGGGTACTTACAGGACGAAATGCAGCTGGAACGGACCTTATGGTATGGGTACGCTTTACGCTCGACGGCAAACCTGCCGGAGGAGACAACGGTGTATACGTGGAAGAGGTGTCCAAAGGCACGTCTGAGCAGAAGATCCGGTCTATCATTGCGTCAGACCTCCCCGGAAGCAGCATTGAGCGGCTTCTGCCCGGGGTGTACAACGGAGAGTATGCCTGGCAGCTATTTTACAAGCTGGAAGGCCGGTATTATTACAAGTTTTATCGTTTCGCGGATGGCAGTGCGATTGGAGACGGCTACAGCTTGCCCAGCCGCTAATGCCATTAGTTCAAGGGAAAAGACAATAGCGGGTGGACCATACTCTGTCTGCCCGCTTGTTTGTATGTGGAAAATGTTATGCTCGTGTCACTTGATATTAATCAGTTGACCGTAGAATATTGAAATGGAATATATCAGCAAGTATATACTTGAGATAATGGTTTGAATGTGGCTCGATGCATAATTAGACAAGAAACAAGGACATGAAAAAGACCGCAGCGCTAAACGTTGCGGTCTTTGCTGACGATATAAGGGGAAAAGAGCTGTCAGTTCGCCCAAAAATTAGTACTGAAAATTTTAAATATATTCACACTTTTCTTCGAAATCGTATATACACCTGTGATATACTACTATTTGTATTAAGGCATGCTTAATAGCAGGCCTGTCTCGGAAGAGCGCTAGACACGCTATTTTGTAAGTTTAATATAATTTATTCACTTTGTTTTCTTATCTTTGAGAGGAGGACGTTTCTTGAAACTACGCCTAATGCCTGTACTGCTAACGTCTCTGCTGTCTGCTGCGCTTTTATTTGGCGGCTGGTATTCCTATCGTGAGTTCGCCGTGCAGGAACCGCTTCAGAAGATTGTATCTGCATATGAGGGAGTGAATGATTCCCATATCTCTATTAAACGCAATGAGGTTACTTTGAAACTTGATTTGAAGCCAGGCACAAAATTACGTGAGCTGGTACAGTATGTGAATACTGAGGGCAGATCAGTTATAGACGGCCGGACTCTTAAGCTGGATGTTGAGCAGCATTCCAGCCAGCTTTTGGATGAATATTGGGATAAAGCGATGTTCTCGGTTGCCGAAGCGATGGAGAGCCGTAAATATACATTAATACCTGCGAAGCTGGATGAATTGAAATCTCAGAATTCCAAATACAGCAGTGTGATCGCAACGACCGAAATCGATGACAGTAACGTATATGTGAGCCTTAGCGATGGTAAGGAAAGCAAATTCATTATTTTGCCTCGCGTAGCGGCAACGATGGGGGTGTGGAATAATGCCTAAGTTCTGGAAAGAGGTATTAGTCGGATTTGTTCCTGTACTGGTGATTTTTATGGCTTTTATCGGCATCAATATTTTTCCGGTTATCATTGCAGCTGGCATGGTTGGCGCATTGCTTCTTATTGCCCATCTGCGCGGCGGACTAACCGTGAATGCCGGCGGAGACAAAAAACGCAAGAAGAACGGCCCTTCGAAGCTGACTTTTGAAGAAATCGGGGGACAGGACAATGCCAAGCAGGAGCTGCGTGAAGCGCTGGATTTCCTGATCCGCCATGAAGAAATTAGTAAATTCGGTATCCGCCCGCTCAAGGGAATTCTTCTGACAGGCCCTCCGGGAACCGGGAAGACGCTAATGGCCAAAGCAGCAGCCCATTATACAAATTCTGTATTTGTAGCCGCATCGGGCAGTGAGTTCGTCGAGATGTATGTCGGTGTCGGTGCCGGACGCGTACGTGATTTGTTTAAGGATGCACGGACGCGTGCCTTGAAGGAAAATAAACAGAGTGCAATTATTTTCATCGATGAAATCGACGTCATCGGCGGTAAACGCGAAGGCGGACAGCAGCGTGAGTATGATCAGACGCTCAATCAGCTCCTGACTGAGATGGATGGAATTTACAACAATGAAACGCCGCGTATTCTGCTGGTCGCGGCAACAAACCGCAAGGAAATGCTCGATTCAGCACTGCTGCGTCCCGGCCGATTCGACCGTCATATCCAGGTGGACATGCCGGACAAGAAAGGCCGCAGATCCATTCTCGATCTGCATGCCCAGAACAAACCGCTGCATGAAGGGGTTAATCTGGACAAGATTGCGGAAGAGGCCTATGGCTTCTCCGGCGCCCAGCTTGAGAGTGTGATGAACGAAGCAGCGATCTACATGATGCGTGAGAACCTGACAGAAGTGGAGCAACGGCATCTGTCAATGGCGATCGACAAGGTGATGATGGGCGAGAAGACAGACCGTGAGACGAACCACGAAGAGAAGAAACGGGTGGCGATCCACGAACTGGGACATGCAATTATGGCTGAGATGCTTCGTCCGGGAAGTGTCAGCCAGGTAACGCTTACGCCGCGTGGGCAAGCCCTAGGTTATGTACGGCATAATCCTCAGACCGAACAGTACCTGTACACTAAGGACTACTTGGAGAACCAGATTATGATTGCCCTGGGCGGAGCGGTAGCAGAAGAAATGTACTACGGCGGAAGAAGCACCGGATCACGCGGAGACTTCGACCAGGCGCTCAATATTGTTGAGACGATGATGAAATCAGGACTGACGTCCCTGGGGATTGCCAATCTGCAAATGGTTACCACAGAAGAGTTAATGAAGGAAAACAGTAAAATACTGGATGAATTAATGGTGCGTACTCATGAGCTTCTCGGGAAGCAGCGAAATGTGTTTGATTACTCCCTTGACATTTTAATGAAAGAAGAAGTTCTCTCCGGAGAGCAATTTCGTTGTCAATTTCGTGACAGCGTCCTTTTACCGGCATAATTCTTTATGCCGGTTATTTTTTTTTACTTTTCAGACATGCTAAGATGTTATTATATGTCGGGCTACATATTTTTTACGACAGACAAGGTACAATACAAAAGTATAGATACCTGAAAGGATGGAGACTTTTACATGAATTTTAAAAAAATCGGTGTCATCGGTGGTGGCACAATGGGTCAAGGGATTGCTGAAATGCTGGCAGCCAAGGGCCTGGATGTTATGCTTGTGGAGAAAACCGCAGAAAGACTGGACTATTCTTATGCAATGATCGAGACGAGTCTCGACAAACAGCTGGAGAAATGGGCAATTACCCAAGCTGAAAAGAAGCTGATTCTCAGCCGTATTGAAAAAGTAACGCATTTCGCTGAACTCAGCTCCTGTGATATGGTCATTGAGACCATTACTGAGGACCTGGACGCCAAGCAAAAGGTATTCAATCAGCTCGATCAGGTGTGTCCGAGCCACATTATTCTGGCCAGCAACACGTCTACACTCAGCTTGACTGAGCTTGCCAGCTCTACAATGTACCCGGAACGCGTCATCGGCATGCATTTCATACATCCTGTAGCTAAGGTAGATCTCGTTGAGATTGTGCGTGGACTGAAAACCTCTGACAGCACTTTTGAAGATACCAAAGCTTTTGTTGATGAAATTGTTGAGAAAAAAGGCGTTATGATTTACGAATCCCCAGGGTTTGTATCTTCACGCCTCATTTGCCTGTTCATTAACGAAGCTATGCATGTCCTGCAGGAAGGTGTCGCTTCCCCAGAGGATATTGACGATGCTATGCGTATCGGCTATCAGTTCCAGCACGGGCCGCTTGAAATGGCTGACCGTTTCGGTCTGGATTCCGTTCTGGCCGCTCTGGAGAATATGTTCCGTGAGTACGGTGAACTGAAATACCGTCCATCCACTATTCTTAAGAAAATGGTGCGTGCAGGACAACTGGGCATGAAATCGGGCGAAGGCTTCTTCAAGTACGACAAGGATGGTGACCGTGTATGAATATTCTAGTTATTAACTCAGGCAGTTCTTCTTTGAAATACCAGCTGTACAATATGACGGATGAATCTGTACTTGCCAAAGGTCTGGTAGAACGCATCGGGATGGACTCCTCCATTCTGAACCACAAGCCAACAGGCAAACAGGAAGTAACAGAAGTCAGTGAAATTCTTGAGCACAATACAGCGATCCGTAAAGTGCTTGCTTGTCTGACGGACAAAGAGCACGGGGTTATTTCTTCGATCGATGAGATCAACGCAGTTGGACACCGTGTAGTTCACGGGGGCGAATTCTTCAAGGCTTCCGCGCTGGTTGATGCCGATGCCAAAACCAAGATCCGTCAATTGTTCGACCTTGCACCGCTGCACAATCCGGCAGCAATGATGGGGATTACGGCTACCGAAGTGAATATGCCCGGTGTGCCGCAGGCGGTTGTTTTTGATACTGCTTTCCATCAGACCATGCCTGAGAAAGCTTATATGTATGCCATTCCTAGAGTGCTGTACAACAAATACAAGGTTCGCCGCTACGGCGCACACGGTACCTCCCATGATTTCGTGAGCAAGGCTGCAGCTGAATATCTGGAGCGTCCGCTTGAAGACCTTAAGATCATTACTTGCCACATCGGTAACGGCGCGAGTGTGACTGCCGTTGACGGCGGACTGTCGATTGATACTTCAATGGGGATGACACCGCTTGAAGGTCTCATGATGGGTACCCGCAGCGGCGACCTTGACCCGGCAATCGTTCCTTATGTAATGAACAAGGAAGAACTGTCCGTGGGCGAAGTGAATTCGATGCTGAACAAGCACAGCGGACTTTTGGCTATTTCTGGCATCAGCAGTGACATGCGTGATATTATTGATGGTGCGGAAAAAGGCGAGCCGAACTCTACGCTTGCTTTTGATATGTATGAGTACCGTCTGCGGAAGTATATCGGTTCTTACGCGGCAGCGATGAACGGAGTAGATGTGATCGTATTTACTGCCGGTGTCGGCGAGAATGCCGCCGTGCTGCGTGCCAAAGTGCTGAATAACCTTACGTTCCTTGGAATTGAACTGGATGCTGAAGCTAACAAGGTCCGCTCCGGTGATCCGCGCCGTATCTCTACGGTAGAGTCCAAGGTGCAGGTGCTCGTGGTTCCGACAAACGAAGAACTTGTCATTGCACGCGATACTTATCGTATTGTGCAAGGAATTAACGGCTAAACAGAGGAGAGATCAGTTGGGATGGCTAACAAGAGTGTAATCAAGAACGTGAATGAGCATGTTGGGGAAACTGTTGTGATCGGCTGTTGGGTGAACAATAAGCGCTCCAGCGGTAAAATTCAGTTCCTGCAGCTTCGGGATGGTACAGGCTATATCCAGGGCGTTGTGGTGAAATCGGAAGTGCCGGAGCAGGTCTGGGACGATGCCAAGAGCCTCACCCAGGAAAGCTCATTGTATGTGACCGGAATCATCCGTGAGGAGCCCCGTAGTCAATCTGGATTTGAGATGACTGTAACGGGTATAGAAGTATTGCATCTTACAGAGAATTATCCAATTACCCCGAAGGAGCATGGCGTCGATTTCCTGATGGATCACCGTCATCTCTGGCTTCGTTCTGCGAAGCAGCGGGCAGTCCTCGTGATTCGTGCGGAGATTATCCGGGCGATTCAGCAATTTTTCAACCAGAACGGGTTCACGAAGGTGGATCCGCCGATCCTGACGCCAACGTCGGCAGAGGGTACAACGAACTTGTTCCACACCAAATATTTTGATGAAGACGCCTATCTTACGCAGAGCGGACAGTTATACATGGAAGCTGCGGCGATGGCACTTGGCCGTGTGTATTCCTTCGGTCCGACTTTCCGTGCAGAGAAATCCAAAACCCGCCGTCATTTGATCGAGTTCTGGATGATTGAGCCGGAAATGGCATTCACGGATCACGAAGAAAGCTTGAAGGTTCAAGAAGAATTTATCAGCTTTATCGTACAGTCCGTGCTAACTAACTGCCGTGCGGAGTTGGAAGCGGTAGGCCGCGATGTGTCCAAGCTGGAAAATATCAAAGCTCCGTTCCCGCGTATCACCTATGATGATGCAATAAAATTCCTGAATGATAATGGACATGAGATTGCCTGGGGCGATGACTTCGGGGCGCCGCACGAAACGGCGATTGCGGAAGCCAACGATAAACCGGTGTTCATTACGCATTATCCGGCCTCCTTCAAGGCATTCTATATGAAGCCGGATCCTGAACGTCCAGAGGTTGTCCTCTGCGCAGATATGATTGCACCTGAAGGCTATGGGGAGATTATCGGCGGATCACAGCGTATCGACGATCCGGCTTTGATGGAGGAGCGCTTCAAGGAACATAATCTTTCAATGGATACTTACAAATGGTACATGGATCTGCGCACCTATGGTTCTGTGCCACACTCCGGTTTTGGCCTTGGCCTTGAACGGACGGTAGCCTGGATTTGCGGTCTGGACCATGTACGGGAAACGATTCCGTTCCCTCGTACATTGTACCGTCTATACCCATAGGCAATCAAAGGGGGCTGCGCATGGAAGGCAAAGGATGGAGTACCTGGGGCGAAGGCGTGTCTTTTGGCCTCCAAAACGGGATGGCCGTCATTCCTTACGCACTCTTGAAGTATTACCGGAAGCTGAACCTGACCGGCAGTGAAGCGATGCTGCTTATTCATTTGCTGTCTTTCCGCCAGGTGGAGGGGATTGAATTCCCTTCCCTGGAGGAGCTTCAGACAGTAACCGGACGCAGTATATCAGCAATAGCGGGAGAACTGCAAAAGCTTATGAAGGAAGGCTTCATCAGCATTGATGAGGACAACGACGAGCTGAGAGATATCCACTATGAACGCTATAACTTCTCAGGCTTGTATGATAAGCTAGGTGCGTTTCTGTCGGTACTTGCTCAAGAATCCGTAAAGGAGAGAAGCAAACCTGTAAGCAGCGCACCCAGTCTTCGGGCGTCTGCACATCATACAGGGACTGCTGCTCCGGATGGAGGCTACGGGAGTCCGGCTACTCCTGCGGGCAGGGATGCGGAGGAGAGCCGCAGTCTGTTCACAATTTTTGAGAAGGAATTTGGACGTCCGCTTTCCCCGATGGAATGTGAAACCATTTCCGGTTGGGTAGATCAGGATAAGTACCCGGAGGAATTGATTCTTCTCGCTCTGAAAGAGTCTGTATTCGCCGGAAAAGTTCATTTCCGCTATATTGACCGTATACTGCTGGAATGGGCCCGTAACCGGGTAAAGAATGCCCAGGATGTTAAGGCCTACTCCCAGAAGTTCCGCAGCGGCGGCAGGTGAAAAGAGGATCAGTTGAAGTTTCTTGTCCTTAAAGGACGGGAGACGTTCAACGTCCTTCCTAACATAGAAACAACCGTACTTCCGTTGGCTGGTTAGCCATCGGAAGTACGGTTGTTTTTGTTTTGAAGATGTGAATTTATGAAAGCTCTTTTTCCAGTGCTACTCCCATTTCGCGGGAGCGCTCGGCGCAGCGGTTAACAGCGGAAATCACGGTCTCGAAGAAATCTCCCTTTTCAAGCACCTCTAGAGCAGCCTGTGTGGATCCATTGGGTGAGGTGACTTTTTTACGCAAGGCGGCTGGTTCTTCACCGGTCTGCTGCACCATCCGGGCAGCACCAAGGACAGTCTGAACGGTCAGCTCTCTGCTCTGTTCAGCCGGGAGACCTCCGCGTATTCCTGCTGCAATCATGGCCTCCATCATGTAATAAATGTACGCCGGACCACTACCCGAAATTCCAGTGAGGGTTTCCAT
Organism: Paenibacillus sp. P3E; assembly: GCF_001909045.1. Lineage (NCBI taxonomy): Bacteria > Bacillati > Bacillota > Bacilli > Caryophanales > Paenibacillaceae > Paenibacillus > Paenibacillus sp. P3E. The sequence goes on from NZ_LVWH01000114.1 coordinate 41,657, forward strand.
GCGTTCTTCATCGATCACAGAAGTTAATCCAACCGCTTCAAAGATGTTGAGCGCGGTCCGGCGGCTTGGCTCATTAACTTCCTTAGAAAAGGCAATGCCGGTTGCTCCCAGTCCGATGGAGCTGGAGGTATTAGGCATGGTACGCACAATCGGCTGTGGCTTCCCAAGCAGGCCTTGCATCGTACGGATAGTCATCCCTGCGATGACGGAAATCACCAGCTGGTCAGAAGAGAGCAGAGGCCCTAAACCTCGCAAAGCTTCGGCAGCATCCTTGGGCTTCATAGCGAGCACGATAACCGGAGCCGTGCGCAGATATTCATTTTTTTGTTCAGGTTCGTTACTGCCAAGCACTCCATAACGGCTGCGGAGCTCGCTAAGGCGTTCACTGCTGCTGCGGTTCAGCATCACGATATTGCCGGAATCCACCACATTACGGGTAATCATGCCGCGCACAATCGCTTCCGCCATCGAGCCAGCGCCGTAAAAAACAATGTTGTGATTAATTAATGGTATTGCAGGTTGCTGACACATGACTTAAACCCTCCTAATAGTTTTGAGGTTATACTTCGTTGGTAGTCCTATAAAAAACTAGCTTCGGCATCATAGGTTTATCCCCGGATTTGTCCGGAGCCGTGAATTTTGTATTTGGTTGAAGTCAGTGCCGGCAGTCCCATCGGGCCGCGTGCATGCAGCTTTTGGGTGCTGATGCCAATCTCTGCCCCAAATCCGAACTCGAAGCCATCCGTGAAGCGCGTTGAGGCGTTATGATAGACAGCGGCAGCATCCACTTCTTGAAGGAAACGTTCCGCGTTACCCGCATCCGCCGTTACGATGCATTCGGAATGCCGGGTGCTGAACTCAGCGATATGCTGCAGCGCTTCATCCAGCCCGCCGACGATTTTGATATTAAGAATATAGTCATTGTACTCCGTAGCGAAATCCTCGTTGGATACCAGCAATGCCCAAGGAATCCTAGCAACCGTTTCTGGACAGCCGCGCAGCTCGACAGGGATTTCGCGGAATGCTTCCGCCACAGCAAGGAGATGCTTTGCAGCAAAATCCCGGTGAACCAGCAGCGTCTCCATGGAGTTGCACACGGAGGGACGCTGGGCCTTGGCGTTCAGACTGATCGACAAGGCCATTTCCCGATCAGCACTGGCATCCACATAAGTATGGCATATGCCTGCGCCTGTTTCAATGACGGGCACGGTGGCATTAAGCACGACATTCTGAATCAGCGCACTCCCACCGCGCGGAATGATTACATCAAGCAGTCCGTTCAGCTTCAGCATCTCATCTACCGAGGAACGGTTCGGATCTTCGATTAATTGCAGTGCTTGGCTTGGGATGGCTGTTTCGATAAGTGCACGGTGCAGCACCTCGATGATTTTACGGTTGGAAGACAGAGCAGAGGAGCCGCCGCGCAGGACTACGGCATTCCCTGTTTTTAGGCATAAACCCGCTGCATCTACCGTTACATTAGGACGTGCCTCGTAGATAATGCCAATGACACCCAGCGGTACACGGATTTTCTCAATAAACAGTCCATTTGGACGTTCGATGGTTTCCAGATTGTCACCGATTGGATCAGGCAGTTCGGCTATTTGCCGGAGTCCTTCTGCGATGCTCGTGATCCGTCCGACATCCAGTGCCAGCCGGTCAAGCATTGATTCCGGAGTACCGCCCAGCCGCCCTCGCTCCAAATCTTCGCTATTAGCAGCAATGATCGCGGGAGCTTCACGGATCAAGGCTTCGGCCATAACCAGCAAGGCCTCATTTTTTTGGCCGGTGCTCAGACTGGCTAGCACACCGGCCGTTTCTTTGGCTAATGCTGCTTTGTTTACAACCTCACTCATGTTACAACCTCCTAAAAGTTTTTTAAGTTTTACACCCTGGAATCAGGTTCGGAAAACGCTTCGAGCTGTTAACGCAAGGTAATCCATTCATCACGGTGAATAACCTCCAGCCGGTGGACTTCACCCAGCATCGGCACGATCTGACCGCTTGGCAGTCCCTGAATACTGCGGAGCTGGGTGTCGTCATAGTTCACAATTCCCCGCCCAAGCAGCTTGGCGTCAGGTCCAAGGACTTCCACAACATCCCCTGAATGAAAATTCCCTTCAATCCGTTTTACACCAACTGGCAGCAGGCTATGCCCGCCATGGAGAAGTGCTTCCACCGCACCTTCATCCACATACAGAGAACCAAGAGGAGTGGACATGAAGCCGAGCCACTGTTTCTTCACGGGTAAGGAAGAAAGGGTCGTTGCAAAGTAAGTGCCTTTTCCGTTGCCATCGGCAGCCAACTTCAAATCTCCGGGCTCGGTTGCTCTGCCTATGAAGACGGGGACTCCGCCTCGAGTGGCGATTTTGGCAGCATCGATCTTGGAACGCATGCCGCCAGTGCCGACACTGGAGCCCGCGCCTCCGGCAAAGGCATAAATCTCGGGGGTAATCTCCTCCACACGCTCATAGCGTATGGCCGCCGGATTCTTGCGGGGATCACCACTGTATAAGCCATCCATATCGGTTAACACGAGGAGATGGGAGGCTTTTAGCAGATTTGCCACCAGGGCTGATAAGGTATCGTTATCGCCGAATTTCAACTCATCTACCGAAACGGTATCATTTTCATTAAATACGGGAACAGCTCCTTGCCGCAGAAGCTCCTCTACCGTCATCACTGCGTTGTTCATTGCCCTCCGGCTGCAAAAGTCGGTTCGGGTCAGCAGAATCTGCGCAGTGGGAATGCCGTGCTCCGCAAAGGCTTCCTGATAGGCCTGCATCAGCATCACCTGGCCGACCGCAGCGGCAGCTTGCTTCTCATGCAGCAGCTTGGGCCGCGACGGATAGCCGATGCCCCGGAATCCGGCGGCTACGGCACCGGAGGTAACTAGCAGTACTTCACACCCGGCTTTGCGCAGTCCGGCAATTTCGGCAGCAAAGAAAGCTACTGCTTCACGGTTCAATCCACCCTCAGGTCCGGTGAGCGAGCTGCTGCCGATTTTGACCACGATTCGTGTTGTCAATGTGGTTCACTTCCTTCTCAAATTTACATCTATGTCACGCTGAAAACGACAAAAAGCCCCCATCCTTAGACTTAGCAAAGGACGAAAGCTTGGTTAACTTCCGCGGTACCACCTTCATTGATGAGGGTTCATCCGACTTCATTCTCATAACGGGAGTTTCCGTCCTGCAAGGGCAGGCCGCTCGGGGGTAGGATTCGGAAAGGACAACCGCGGTAAATTCTCCCAGCCTGCCGGAATTTACTCTCTGATCACGGATAATCGCCTATTCGTACTGGTCCCGTCTGCACGTTTCACTATTTGTCATTTAGAATAACACGCAAATGTCGGGTTTGCAAAGTGCGCGAGCGTAATATTTTTTACCAGTGAAGACATTAACAAGGTTGACGAAAGCACAGCCCATTGGACGGATGATCAGAACCGCCTCATGAATTAGCATAATTTGAGTATATAGACTGTGGACGAGCCTTCCCGGCTCATTTATGAGGCCGGAAGGCTCTTTTCATAAGAATGCATACGCTGATTGCTGGTTGGCTACTCATCGGAAAGATCTTTGACGGTTGTTTTGAAGGTCTCTATAAAGGCTTCTGCTGCTTTGGATAAATAGCGTCCGCGCCGGTAGGCAACCACCAACGTACGGCTGGGTACCGGCTCGGCCAGGGGTAAATAGACGGGAACGAACTCACTGCGTGGTGCCCTGGCGATAAAATGGGGGACGAGCGTTACTCCCATTCCGGTAGCGACGAGTGATTGAACGGTCTCCATATTATTACTCTCAAATACGATACGCGGCTCAAATCCGGCTCCCCGGCATAATTCGACAGTCATTTTACGAAAGCCCTGGCCTTCTTTTAGAACAATGAATGGCTCATCCTTAAGCTCCTCCAGAGAGGTGCGAATCCCCGCTGCACTCCTTGAAGCGAAGGGGTGCTCTGGCGGGACGGCCAGATCGATCCGCTCTTCACCCAGCACTTCGTAGGCGAGTGTCGGGATCTCCAGAGGCAAGGAAAGCAGGCTTAAGTCCGTTTGACCGCTGGCCGTGAGTTTTTCCAGATTCATGGAGGAGTCTTCGAGCAGCGTGATTTCAACCTCGGCGAATTTGCTTTTGAACACAGGCAGCACATGCGGCAGCAAATGCGCACCGGTGATGGGCATGCTCCCTACAACTACATGTCCGGTCCGCAACTGGGAGATATCCGACATCTCCTGCCGTAATAGCTCTACAGCATCAATAATCGTCTGCGCCTGCTCCACAAATTTCTCCCCAGCATGAGTAAGTTCCACTGAGCTGGTATTCCGCTGAAAAAGAAGAACGCCCAGCTCCTTCTCAAGCTTCGAAAGCTGCTGGCTGAGTGAAGGCTGAGCGATATGCAGCTTGTCTGCAGCACGGGAAAAGTTACGTTCTGCTGCTATCTGTAATGCATATTGCAGCTGTCTGAGTTCCATAAACAGATTCCACACCTTTAAATAGATTGTTACTTATAAGTATAACCTATAAATATTGTTATTAATATAAGTGGTATTGCCAAAAGGGATTACCGGAAGTAGGAAAGCCGATGCTCAACCCCAATGGTATCCATTAGCCTGCAACTGCAATTCCAGAGAAGCATCTAGCTCCCAAAGTGACACCATAATTTGTAGTCACGCTTATGATATATCGGATTTGACCTGCGAGCACATCGGCAGAGGGAGGGAAATCAACAGCTGTAATACCGGCCATCTCATACGTCAGCTCCGTCATCGATTGAGACGCTGGCTTTTGATAGACCGTAGTAAAGATAGGGATCGAATTCCGGATGATTGTAAAAGTGGCATCCGGAACGATCGTAGGGTTGGACGAGATAGCCATAGTCAGACGGGCATAGGCATTAAGCGTCACACGCACCAAACTTACATTACCAGGGGCAATACCAGCCGTCTGCAACCCAATATCACCAAAAATATAGGGGAATGAAGAAGAAGATAATGAAGCGCCCGGCTGATCCGTAATACTGTCCTGGGAAATCCGCATATCTAAAAACTGAATGCTCATTTGTTATTCACCAGTCCTCTCATGTAGTTGACACAGCTTATGAGAGGGGATGATAGAGTGCTTGGACAAAATTAAATAAATACGAGGGGCCATCTTGCTGCTTATAGGTCAAGCCTATGGCTTTTATAGAATATATCAGGCAAAAACCCTTTGATATACTAGGTATTGCAGGGGATCCGGCAGCAGAAAGCTTGTCCGTATAAGATGCATCAATGATGATGATGTGATGAACACGGAACCGGCTGAGGAACTGGGATTCAATGACCGACATTACTGACGAATTAAGTCAATGGCCATTTATAAACTGGGAGGTATGCTGGGTCTGATGATCCTACTGGAGGATTAGGGGAGAAAGAGCAGTTTTGATTGATTACACTGCTCTTTCTTATCTTAATTTGTTGGTACTGGTTCTGTAGCTGCTTTTGATATTTCTCTCCATTTTGAAATTGCTTTACTGGTAGGTTCTAATAAAAAATTCAAATTATCAATTCTTTTTTGCATAATCTCCTTTCGATTCTTCTCAATTTCAAGATATGAATTTGTCCCTTTAATATCATCAAGTGTAAATTGTCTGTACGCCGCACCACCAATTAAATCCTGTGAGTTCCTTATTCCTCTAAAAGGATAGACCTGTTGCCCCGTTTCTTCACGCATGTGAGGGATATGCAGATCCAAAAAGTAAACTTGTAATTTGTAGGTGAATCCGTTTGCATAGGTGACGGGTTGAAAAGGTCTTTCTGATTTGATTTGAAGTAATGCGTCTTTAACCTCAAATATATTCCAAATCAAAGTTTCTGTTTCTGGAGGACTTACAGTATCATTAATTTGATTTTTGAAAGCTTCACACTTTTTTTCAATTAAGTCAGAGTAATAAATCAAATTAGACTTCGCTTCACTTCTATATGTCGGAAATTCTGTTGAACGTGCAATGAGTGTTTGAATAAAAACATTGACACCGTAAACCAATGCAGTCAATGCTTCAAAAGAATTTTTTTTCGCAATTGCATTTAGTAAGCCTGGAAGCAACAGATGAACACCAGCAATCAATTCGTGATCTGCCTTATTTGGATTGTAAGCATAAGTAACAAGGTATGCTTTTAAATTTGCTCCTAAGCCAACTAATTGAGCTACATCTTGATCCAAAAATGCTTGGTCAATCATTTCATGAATACTAACTTTCAAGTCCTTTATTGCATCAGCAAATTTATCCTCACCGCCTTTATCGAATAAAGTTGCTGCCAATTGTGTTGCAATTGCGGCGCCAATACCTTGGCCAAATGCAACCTCAGCCGCTTCAGCCCCCTTTTGAATAGCTGGTCCCCATTGAAAATCTTCATCTGACATAATAGTCACCCCATTTTTTAAAGGTATTTTGGCATTAATTCATGAGAAATATTAATCCAAAATATTCATGTCCGCTCCATGTCCACAGCACACATTGACTCTCCGCTCAAATCCGTAGTATGCCAGCAGCATACACTGAATATTTTGAAATCAGTGACAAGCGCCTCTATGGGCGTTATGACGGCCAAGTACCACTTGGCTCAGTACACAAGGGTGCTTCACATATAACCTATCTGCCTTGTGCAGAAAAGGACTTGACTCGCTAAGTTGAATCATGGCCTGTAATAAGCCGTATCGCTTCCGGCTACAGGAGCTTATATCCGATGTGCTCACGGATAAATGAACGCAAGAAGAGGTATGCTGGCAACCTTTAATAATGGGTTTGGTGGTGTACGGTATTCATTTTCCCAAGTGTTTGCGAATATGGGGTGTAAACTGTTCTTCTTTATTTTATCCGAAGGAGTGAGTGAAATGGAGATAAGGTGTCTCCGAGAGCGCCTGAGAAGGTGATTTGGGAAAAAAATCCAGTTTGCATTCATTTCTCAATAAAAGATACCGATATTTAATGATAAATAAAATCTATTGGAAGAGGATGTGGAAGCATGCGTATTAACAATTCTAGTCCTAGCGTTTATTATAGTAACCAACGCAACAATCTATCAAGTAATAAAGATTTGTTTGAATCAACGCTACTCGTACAAACAAATGAAAAGAAAGAAGAAGAAAAGAAAGACAAACCGGTAGAAAAAAAAGGGCACCTGGTTACAGCAAAGGAAGGCGCTTATATTAGACAGTACATTGTTAATTCAGACGGATCAAAGGTTCTATTGAGTGAAATAAAACAAGCTGAGAACGAGTCTACAAGTACAGAAAACAATTCGCAGCTACTTTTCAATTCTAAAAAGAATCAGAATGTTGAAGACGGAATGAGTAATAATTCAAAGGAATTAGTAAGTCTGTTAAATCAACAAGTAGGTAATATTGATCATCCAAAAAATAATTAATTGAAAATTGAGTTGTTAAGTTTATTACTAAAATGATGGGCATTCCTTAATTTTTTTCTTGGAGTGTCCTTTTTTGTGCCGTGGTGGGTTTATTGGTTGCTGTTCAATCCGAGGTGGTTTTATGAACGAGGTACAGCCGATCCGGGACATTGCTGGCATAATCCAGATATGAAATTATCTGAAGGTGAGCAGCTTTCGAAATAATATTTTCTTCTGCATGGGCATTCACAGCAGCCTACGCGTTTCTGACCTGCTGCAGCTTAAGGTGGGATCGGTCAGGGATCAGTTGCATATCAATTATGTGGCGGAAGCGGAAGGAATTCATCAATATTCCTCTATTCTTATCCAGACTTATAGGCTCCACCTATGGCTTTTATAGAAATCATATCTTGGAATTATAAACGTGGCGATGTTATATTTAGAGCATTCAAGAGAGACTCCACTTTCTCTTCCAATGAACGATTCTACTATATGAGGTGAAAACATGGGCAACAAGACAATGTTTGAAAAGATTTGGGACAATCACGTAATCCATCAGGAGGAAGGCAAGCCAAGTATCATTTACATCGATCTGCATCTGGTGCATGAGGTTACTTCCCCGCAGGCCTTTGAAGGACTTCGTCTCAGCGGCCGCCAGGTTCGCCGTCCGGGTCTTACTTTTGCAACTATGGATCATAACGTGCCTACCAAGGACCGCTACAATATCACGGATCCTATTTCCAAGCAGCAGATCGATACCCTGTCGCAGAACTGTCGTGACTTTGGTGTAAGACTGTTCGATCTGAATGATATTGACCAAGGTGTAGTGCATGTAATGGGTCCGGAAATCGGATTGACTCATCCTGGTAAAACCATCGTCTGCGGCGATAGCCATACCTCCACACACGGGGCATTCGGCGCGTTGGCTTTCGGAATTGGTACCAGTGAAGTAGAGCATGTGCTGGCCACCCAGTGCCTGCAGCAATCGAAGGCCAAAACGATGGAAGTCCGCTTCACCGGCAGACGCAATCCCGGTGTTACTGCCAAGGATATGATCCTCGGTGTGATTGCCAAATACGGTACGGATTTTGCTACCGGCTATGTTATCGAATATACAGGCGAAGCGATTCGCGAACTGTCGATGGAAGAGCGCATGACCGTCTGCAACATGTCGATCGAAGGCGGGGCAAGAGCCGGTCTGATTGCGCCGGATGAAACTACCTTCAACTACCTGCGCGGACGCCAATACGTGCCGCAGGGTGAAGCTTATGAAGCTGCCGTTGAAACCTGGAAAGGGTTTGTCAGCGACGAAGGTGCAGAGTACGATACGATTGTTGAATTCGATGTAGAGACTTTGATTCCGCAGGTAACCTGGGGAACCAGCCCGGGTATGGGTACGGATATCAGCTCCACTGTGCCGAATCCGGCAGATTTCACAACAGAAAATGAACGCAAAGCCGCTGAAAAAGCGCTTGAGTATATGGATTTGGTGCCAGGAACACCGATTTCCGAAATCGGCATCGATTATGTCTTCATCGGATCTTGCACGAATGGACGCATTGAAGATTTGCGGGCTGCCGCTGAGGTAGCCAAGGGACATAAAGTGTCTAATCAGGTTACTGCAATAGTGGTTCCGGGATCTGGACGCGTGAAGCTTCAGGCCGAGAAGGAAGGGCTCGATAAAGTATTCACAGAAGCAGGATTCGAATGGCGGGAAGCCGGCTGTAGTATGTGCCTGGCTATGAACCCGGATGTTCTGCAGCCTGGACAGCGCTGCGCATCTACCTCGAACCGTAACTTTGAAGGACGTCAGGGACGCGGCGGACGCACGCATCTGGTTTCTCCTGCTATGGCGGCTGCGGCTGCGATCAAGGGTCACTTTACTGATGTCCGTGACTGGAACTACAAGACGGAAGCCGTCAACGCATAGAACTTGAGAGAGCAGGAGGATATAATCATGGATGAATTCAAGAAATTAACCGGAATCGTTGCCCCGGTGGACCGGGTAAATGTAGATACGGATGCTATTATCCCTAAGCAATTTTTGAAACGGATCGAACGTACGGGGTTTGGACAATTTCTGTTCTACGAATGGCGTTTTGATGAAGCTGGAAATGATAATGCGGCATTTGAAATGAACAAACCCCGCTATAAAGGGGCTTCGGTTCTGATCTCCCGGGCCAATTTCGGCTGCGGCTCCTCACGTGAGCACGCACCTTGGGCGATTATGGATTACGGCTTCAGAGTCGTGATTGCACCTTCGTATGCGGATATTTTCTATAACAACTGCTTCAAAAACGGTATTCTGCCGATTAAGCTCTCAGAAGCACAGGTAGATGAGCTGTTTAAACGTACGGCAGAGCATGAAGGTTATCATTTGACGGTAGATCTGGAAAATAACCAACTTAGTGATGATTACGGCCTTAGTATTACGTTTGAACTGGATGAGCACCGCCGCCAGTTCCTGCTGCAGGGACTGGATGATATCGGGCTTACGCTTCAACATGCGGATGAAATCGCGGCCTATGAGGAGCGCCACGCGGCTAAGCTGTTTTCTTAAGAGAAGTCAATACGAAAACTTTACAATATTTACACAAAACTTCTATTTCCGGGTGTCGGAAATAGAAGTTTTTTTGCTATAATCGATATATTCATTGCCGGAGAAGGCAACTTTTGGAGTTTTCTGTCGTCTTAATCTTATCTATGTATTTATCATTTGCCAGAAGGAGAGGAAAGGATGAGAAAAGCCGGACAACGGGTGCTATTTCTATTGCTGCTGCCACTGCTACTGCTATCATTCGCCGGCCATGATGCCGCTGCTGCCGGGAACAGCACGGGCAGAATTGTAATGGACAACAAGGAGTTAGAGCTTCCCAAGGGAATTAACCTGGAAAACGTAAATGGAAGCGTTATGATTCCTATCCGTGTGGTGGTTGAGAATTTGGGATTTGAGGTGCTGTGGGAGCAGAAGTCACATAAAGTCACCGTACAGCAGGATGGGAAAAGCGTCCAACTGGCTGTAGGCAGCAAAACAGCCGAAGCTGATGGAGTGTCTCTGCCACTGAATGCAGCACCGAAACAAACCCGTGGCACAGTGCTGGTGCCTATCCGTTTTGTCAGCGAGCAGTTTGGCCTTAAGGTTGGATGGGACAACAGTGACAAAACGGTCTATTTGAGTGGCGGAATAACTGGCGAACCAGGCAGTTCAAGCGTTCCACAGCCGACTGCAACACCAATTCCAGCACCAACACCAATTCCAGCACCGACATCAATTCCAGCGCCAACACCAACATCACAAGCAAGCCCCGTCCCTACAGACGGTCAAGGGACAGGCGGAGATATTGTAACCGGAGTGATTGCACCTACACCTACCCCTATTCCGGGAAGCGCGGGTACCGTGGCTACTACGCCTCAGGTAATGGGCGCTGTATTCAGCGAGAACAGGTTAATCATCGCAGCGGCTGGGGGAGCCAAGCCTTCTGTGACCAAGATTAGCAGTCCGGACCGCATCATCATAGATTTTCCCGGCGCTGCATTTGCATCCGATTTTGTCGGGAGCTTTCCTGGTGTTTCCACCAGCGGGAGTCCACAGGGCAAGCTCGATGTAAGCGGCTATCCGCTGATTACCGATGTGAGATATGCACTATTCAGTGTAAGCCCGCCCACTGTCAGATTTGTTATACAAACCGTTGGCAGCCAGCCGTATAAAGTCAGTACGGATGACAGCACAGGGCTAGTAACCATTGATTTGAATACTGGGAGTATTGGAACCCCGACCACAGGAGGAACCGGAATCACCGGGAAGCCGATAGTCGCCCTTGACGCAGGGCATGGCGGGTCGCAATCCGGTGCCGTCAGCTTGACGGGCAAACTGGAGAAAAACTTTAACCTCGCTGTGATTCAAAAGGTAGGAGCACTGCTGAATCAGGAGGGACTGGTTACCGTTGTCTACACGCGAACCACGGACAGCACACTTGGACTGCAGGACCGTGTAGTGATTGCGGAAGCGGCAAAGGCTAATTTGTTTATTTCCGTGCACGCCAATTCTTTACCTGCCGATTATCCGAACAAAGACAAGGTCAATGGCAGTGAGACTTATTATTCACGGACGGAAAGCTTGCCTCTCGCTCAGATCATGCATAAGCATCTGGTAGCTGGAACGGGCTTTAAAGATAATGGGGTAAGAAATAAAAGTCTTCATGTTACTAGAGAAACGAGTATGCCTGCTGTATTACTGGAGGCAGGCTATCTTACCAATCCAGGTAACGAATCGGCGCTTTACAGTGATCTGTTAGAGGATAATCTGGCCCGGGAAATCGTTGCCGGAATCAAGGAGTATCTCGGATTGTAGAGTGGCCGCCTCGCTAAATTGAGGTAAGGAAATGTGTTTTAGTATGGCAGATATTCGCAACTTTTATGGGCAGCCGGAGTCTAATGATTGTCGAAGGTTGTCAGTCGGATTGTCAGCATGAACGCTTTTTTAGGCGGAATACTAGATTCTTAGAGGTGAAGAATGAAGAAATTTGCTTTTATGCTGTTGCTGCTGCTCTTTGTACTGGTTCTGCCGGAGCAAGGACATGCCGCCTCCGGGACCAGCAAGATTTTTCTGGATGACAAGGAGCTCACCGCAGGACAGGACGTTTCTGTTGAGAATGTAAACAACTCTATCATGGTACCGCTTAGGATGATTGCCGAAAACCTTGGATATAAGGTGGACTGGGATCAGAAGAGCAAGACGGTTACGATTGAACAACAGGGCAAGACTATTAAGCTGATTGTGGATCAGACAGCGGCATCCGTAGATGACAAGACCATGATTCTAACAACAGCACCGCTGCTCAGGAGCGACACGACACTGGTGCCGATCCGGTTCATCGGAGAACAGTTCGGCCTTACGGTCAAATGGGATAACACAGCCAAGGTTGTAAATCTTATTACCCCGGAAATACCTGAGAGTAACAATGATTCAGGGGGAAGTACGGTAGACGGCGGGAGCGGTGTAGTCGTACCTCCGGCAGATCCGACGGCCGATTTAACCATGGTTAATGGCGTCAGCTTTAGCGAGAACAGGCTGAGCATTGCAATGGATGGAAGTTCCCAGCCGAAGGTGTCCAAGGTATCCGGACCTGATCGGATCGTGATTGATTTGCCAAACGCCACATTCTCGGATGCATTCGGGACAGGCCAGGTTCTTGACCCGAATTTGAACGGCAAACTTAGTGTAACCAATTATCCGGATGTATCGGGCGTTCGCTACTCGTTATACAGCACTAATCCGTATACGGTTCGTTTTGTAATTGATCTGAATCAAGCCAAAAACTATAGTGTTGATGTGTCAGGAGATACCTCCAAGCTTGTCGTTATTGATCTGAATGCACAAAGCACAAATGACACTGCGACATTGCCCGGCAATAGCGGACGTAAGCTTGTAGTGCTGGATGCAGGCCATGGAGCCAAGGATTCAGGCGCAATCGGGGTAACTGGAAAATATGAGAAGAACTTTAATCTGGCAGTGATACTGAAGGCTGCTGCGTTGCTGAAGCAGGAAAATAACATCGATGTCGTGCTAACCCGGAGTGATGATACATTCCTGGAACTCAAGGATCGGGCAGGCATGGCCAATAATCTCAAAGCGGACCTCTTTATTTCTGTACATGCCAACAGCAGTGCTTCATCAGTATCAAGTGGATCGGAAACCTATTTTCAACGGGATGCCAGCAAGGCGCTGGCGAACGTAATGCATAAGTATCTTGTCCAGGCAACCGGATTAAGTGACCGGGGTGTCCGGTATGGGAACTTTCACGTCATACGTGAAACGACTATGCCTGCCGTACTGCTAGAAGTCGGTTACCTGAGCAATAAAGGCGATGAATCCCTGTTGTTCTCTGAGGATCTGCAGAATAAAGTAGCTGCAGGGATTGTCGCCGGTATTAAGGAATATCTCAAATTATAGCAGCAGTCAAGCGGCAGAGCAGGGCCGCAAAGTCAGCTTCGGCCGTAGCATCAGGTCAAAAAGGCTTTGCGGCCCTGTCTGCCCATATTCATCCAGAGGGGGTAATTGTTGATGAACAAGAAATGGACCTATGCAGGTATTTCAGCTTTGCTTTTGCTTGTGATCGCTGGATGCGGCGATAAACCTGCAGCAGCACCGGCTGATAACGCTGGACAAGATTCCACAACGGTCGTGAACGGCGCTGGCAGTACTGCTAAAAGCACCAACGGAGGCAGCGAGGACGCTATAGCCACTGCAACCGCTCAGCCGACCGCAGAACCTGCTACTCCTTCGCCCGCAGCGACAGAGCAGCCCACTGCACCCGACAAAAAGAGTCTGAACATATCCGTGTATTTCACTGATCCTCAGCAAATGGAGCTGGTCCCCGCTAAAGCTGACATAAGCTATGCAAATGATGTGGAGAAGTACAGTGAAGCTTACAAAGCCCTGCAGAGCAGCACCAACCCTGACCAGATTCCTTTATGGGGTAAAATTGAACTTAAATCGCTTAAATTTGCGGACGGCCAGATTACGATGGACATTCATAAACCGGATGAAGCCCAGCTTGGTGCTGGCGGTGAGGCTTTTGCCATTAGCGCACTGGCTGAGACCCTGTTTCAATTTAAAGAAGTGAAGAGTATAGAGGTTCTTGTAGATGGCGAAAAAGTTGAAAGTCTCATGGGCCATGTGGATCTTGAACATCCAATGACCAGAGAAAACAGCGGTTTGTAAGGAAGATGCAGGAATAATCCGGTTAACCGGAGAAATGATTTACTAGTATTTTATATGATCCACAGAGAGGGGAATAACCTATTGTCCGGGCAAAAAAGGTCAAAACGTTCTATTCATACTTATTCCAGCAAAGCGGCAACCGTAATTCTGGCCGGCACGATGGTGCTTGGCGGAGCAGCTTCCGCGTTTGCCGACACGGCTGCACCGGTGACAACCTCAGTAGTGACTAATGTAACTGCTCCGGCAGCGGCAGCAGGAATTTTTACTGACGTGAAAAGCGGCTTTTGGGCCGAAAAACATATTTATAAGTTGGCCTCTCAAGGGATTGTTGTAGGGAACAACGGTCTGTTCCGTCCGGGGGATTCCGTTACCCAGCAGGAGGCGGTGCTCATGGCACTCCGTTTCATGAAGTTGCAGGGCAATGTGAATACCGGTACCGATGTTGTGCTTCCGACAGATTTCAAAGTAACCAATTACTATAAGCCATATGTAGTCCTTGCTTTCCAGCAGGGGTTGCTGGACAAGACGGTGGAAATGGCTGCCGATAATCTGAAGACCTCCTGGGGGGAACGCAAGGCCAGCCGAGAATGGGTAGCCGAGCTTCTGATCCGGGCACTAGGCAAAAATGCGGATGCTGCTGCTGTATCCAGTCAACCGACCGGGTTTGCCGATGACGCCAAAGTTACTGCGAACAAACGGGGATACATTAAGACCGCAGTGGATCTGGGTCTAGCCAATGGTCTGGACGGTAACCGGTTTGACCCGCAAGGTGCTGTGACCCGTGCGCAGCTGGCTACTTTCTTCAGCCGTGCAGAAGCTCACAATACATTGGATTACGATAATACCGTCAAAGGCAGCATCAGTGCCCTTCAGAACGGCAAGCTGTCACTATACAATAACGGGAGAACAACTGTATTCGATTTGACTTACAGTACCGCCTATTTTACCAGTACTTCAGAAACTAGAATCAATTTCAGTGACATCAAGCCTTATACCAAAGTGACTGTTATCGGTGCTACCTATAATGCCGCTTATGTAGAAGTAACAGATCCAGCTCAGCAGGTTCAGACCATTGAAGGCGTATTTGCCAAAATCACACCGGGTACAATCTGGCTGGATTCTCCAACCGGATATGATCAGTACAGCTATGATGGAAGCACCTCCTTTGTGGATGTGAACGGGGCAGTAATTACCCCTGCCTCCATTACCGCTGCCAGCAAAGTTTCCCTGCTTCGGGAGACCTATAGTGGTGCAGGCAAGCTGGTTAAGGTACAGGTAACCTCGGGTATTGTGAACAAAACAGCGACCGGAACCATTCAAAGCGTCGATACTACAGCCAAGAGCATTACATTCAAAACAGCTGATGGGGCAACGGAATCCTTCAAATGGGAGGATGGCACCACCCTGTTCAGCTCTCAAAGCTCGGTGCTGCTGCCAGCCGATCTCAAGGTGGGGGCTTCGGTCAAATATTCTGTTAAGGATAATATGATCCGGTCCGTAGATGTGACTTCAGGGGTAGAACGCACCGTGCAGGGTACGATCACTGAACTGACCAGCTCCACAGTGGTCTACAAAAAATCTGATGGCACGCGTGAAGTGAAGCTCCTTGGATCAACGCCAGCCATCGTAATTCCAGGTGTTACCACTCCTGTCATTGGTGATCTGATCGCTGACGCCTCTGCCGGAGATAATGTGCAGATCACTTTGAACAGCAGTGACCAGGTGACGAAAATTGAAGTTCTGAGCCGCCAAATTGATCAATTCACTGGTGCGACAGTGGTTGATTATAGTGTGAAAACCCAACTGCTGACAGTTATGGACAGTAGTGGCAAAGCCCATCTGGTGAAGCTCGATACCACTACAAAGCTCGCTTCAGATGGAGTGGCGAATACTTCGTTAACGAATATGGGATATGCACTGACCGAAGGCCGCAAAGTAGATGTTGTGGCTGCTGGACAGCGAGCCATTTCTGTGGAGACGAGCAGCAAATATGATGGTACACTGACCGCTGTGAGTACAACCAATAAAACAATGACGATAAAACTTTCCAATGGACAGCTCCTGACACTGCCATATCCGCAGTCCGTGGACATCTATGGCCGCTCTAATTTAGCAATCACCGATGTGGCTCTTAACAGTGCGGTAACTGCCGTACTTGCCGGTAACCAGAACGTGGTTTCAGTTCTGCGGGTGAACTCTTCTGTCCAGTTCGAGATTATTACCCTGGATGCAGCCGCAAACAAGCTGGGAGTAAAATGGTCGGGAGGGACATCCGAATTGTACACCCTGACACTGCCAATGACAGGCGACGCTGGACAAAGCATTAAGATCAGTGATTTGAAGGTTGGAGACTTTGTGAATGCCTCATTTAATGGCAGCACACCGCTCTCTCTCCAAGCGGTTAAGCTTAGTACGGGTCAGTTGACAGCTGTGAATGCTAGCACAGGAACATTAACTGTGAAGGATTACAAAGCGGGTACTCAGACCATCACGGCGACTGGTGGGGTCAAGATTATCCGTGACGGGTCTACTGCAACTACGCTCGGCTCACTTACTACTGCAGATCGTGTGGAAGTGCGCAAGGACTCCGATGGGTCCACTATTATTCGTGTATTGAGCCAGCAGTCACATGCCTTCTCGCGATACGAGAGCGGAACGAATGAGATTTTGGTAAAACGCGCAAGTCTTGACGATAACAATTACCGCTTTGCGCTGGGTGCAAATGTATATATTCATCAAGGTGACACGACTTTATCCGTGCAATCTCTCAAAGAAAATGATAATATTATAATGTATTTCAATAATAATATTCTTGTTGAGATAGTGAAACAATAAGTGCTTGGTGATTTTCCGTGTGAAACACCGTCTTGATTCAGGCGTTTTGCCTGCATCAAGACGTTTTTTTTGAAATATACAGCTGGTGATGTGTTCGTTAATAATGTATGAACGTGTACGTTACAATACATACTTTGCTTATATTTCTTTACAATTGAGAAGTTACACTCACTGCAGGCGGTGAGAGGTAACACTCCGTGGAGGGGACACTATGAAAGTTGCAGAGGTCCGCCACATCCTGGATACCATCGGAGAGTTGTTCCCTGATGCGCATTGTGAGCTGAACCACAGCAACGCATTTGAGTTGACGATAGCCGTGCTGCTCTCAGCCCAATGTACGGACGCAACAGTGAATAAAGTAACCGAGGACCTGTTCCAAAAGTATAAAGCCCCGCTCGACTATGTTTCAGTACCCATAGAGGAACTGGAGAGCGACATCCGGCGCATCGGTTTGTACCACAACAAAGCGAAGCATATTCAAAGTCTCTGCTCAATCCTGATTGAGCGGTATGGTGGAGAGGTGCCTCAGGCACATGATTTGTTAATAACCCTGCCGGGTGTGGGGCGCAAGACTGCTAATGTGGTAGTATCCAACGCTTTTGGAGTCCCGGCCATTGCGGTGGATACGCATGTAGAGCGGGTGGCCAAAAGGCTTGCCCTTGCTGGCTGGAAAGATTCTGTGCTGGAAGTGGAGAAGAAGCTGATGAAGGCGGTGCCGCGTGACGAGTGGACACTCACGCATCACCGGCTGATCTTTTTTGGACGCTATCACTGCAAGGCACAGAATCCCAAATGTCAGGTGTGCCCGCTCTTGGATGTGTGCCGGGAGGGTAAGAAACGTATGAAAACTACTGTAATCAGGAAAGCTAAGAATCATACGGAAACAAGTGATTAAGAGTTAGAGATGAAGAAGAGGATGGGATAGAGATGAAGTGCATTTCTGTATATACCGATAATTTTGAAGCGTTCTCCGATATTTTTGAACGTGTAGTGGAAAGTCCACTTGAGGAAAACGAAGAACAGGAAGTGGAAGGCATCACGATCAGCCACTCCGGCGATGTGCCTGAGCATTACCTGGAACGTATGTCCCAAAAACCTGAAGTAGTTGTGATGAGAGATAAATCCCGTGGCCTGACCATTCTACAGCATGGCAAGGTATTTGAAATTCTGTTGCCAGTTCTGGAAACTGCTTAAGCCACCCAGCTTGATTGTATAAGCAGGAGTGACCCAAATCGGATGTGAGAAAGCCGGCCCAAGGGCCGGCTTTTTGGTATGCAAAGAAAACAACTTCTGCTGATTTTGCTCTTATTGCGGGTTCGTGTCATTCTCAACGAATTCTTTTAGCAGCGACAGTCTGTCTTCCCAATAGGTCTCGAAGAAGGCAAGCCAGTCTTTTAGTTCTGCAAGAGGCTCCGGGTGAAGTGAATACCTTGTCTCCCTGCCAATCCGTCTGGAGCTGACAAGACCAGCATCAGATAAAATATGCAGATGTTTGTTAATGGCTGTACGCGAAAGAGGGAAGTTCTCCGATATGGCCACAATCGGCATATCGTTACGGGCAAGCAGCTGTAACACGCTTCTGCGGGTGGGATCGGCGATCGCTTGAAATACATCATGCTTGATTACTGGGGCAGCCACCGCTTAAGCCTCTGTATAACGAACGAGACTTTTGTTGACAATACCTTCCCATCCACCGTCCATAATGCCGCGGATCATCGAATGAGGTTGTCCGAACTCGGTAGCCTTTGTTTCATCCCATCCCGAGTGAATCAGGGTGAACTCTGTTTGCTGATTGTCCAGCTCTTTTAATTCAAACTCCAGATGCCAGTCTTTGCCCCAATCAAAACCCAGCCGGTGAGGCGGGGTAAGTTCAGTTACTGTGCAAGGAGAATCACCAAATTGGCCGGAACGCAGGATAAACTCCTTACCCAGGACCGGTTCGAATGTATTGTCCATCCACCAGGCCGCAATCCCCTCGGAAGTGGACACAGCTGTCCATACTTTTTCAATGGGAGCTTTAAGAACTACAGTTTTGCGAATTTCGGGCAATGTCTTTTCGCTGTGCATAAATTACCTCCTGTTTTGTAACACCTTTTGGGTTCGTAATTGATTGTAACACCATAAGGTGTTGTATTTCAATAGCTAATGAGAACTTCAACAAGCTTGTAAAGAAATACCTGGATTTGTGACATTCGTGAGGGATTATAGGGGAATTTGTAAATAGTTCTGATTTGAATTGTGGCAAACTGGTGATAAAATGTAATTATTCTATTCTTGGTAGACATACGATACACGAAGCAGCGAAGGTGGGAGTAAACGTGGGAGCGGAACGGGCCAAAATGGAGAAAGAAATCTTGAAGAAACCGTCCTATTCTGGGCTCAGCAAGCTTATGAAACAATGGGGCGATCCGGCTGCAGAACAAATTATCTCGGATTTGGAGTTAAAAGCTGCTGCGGGTGAGCTGACCTTTGCCTTTTGCGGGCATTTCTCGGCAGGGAAATCGAGTATGATTAATCAACTGTGCGGTAGGCCTGTACTGCCTTCCGGACCGGTTCCAACCAGTGCGAATATCGTATCCATCCGCAGTGGAACCCCTCGTGTTCTGCTGTATCCGCCAACTAGTGAAGCCGGAACCAAACCGGCCCCATGGGAGACAACACCGGAACAACTGCAGGATTTTTGCCGCAGAGGGGGCGAATACGCCGCCATATCGGTATGGGAGAACGTACCGCTGCTGGGGAGTTATGGAGTCCTAATGGATACACCGGGGGTGGATTCCACCGATAACGGGCATCAGGCGGCAACACATTCCGCACTCCATTTGGCGGATGTTGTGTTTTATGTGATGGATTATAATCATGTGCAGTCCGAGAATAATCTGGCCTTTGCCAAAACACTGAGTGAATGGGGCAAGCCCCTGTATCTTATCATTAATCAGATTGACAAGCACCGTGAACAGGAAATTACCATTGAAGTGTACCGGAAGCAATTAGTAAGCGCTTTCGGTCAATGGGGGATTCAGCCGGCGGGAATTCTCTTTACTTCACTCAAGGTTCAGGAGCATCCATTGAACCAGTGGAAGGATCTGCTGAATCTGATTGAGAAACTCCTGGAGCAACGGGATGAGCTGCTTCAGTACAGTCTGTCCCGTTCCCTTTATCATACCGCAGATGCAGCCCTGACAGCCTACAGAGAAGGACAGCGGGAGGAACGGGAGCATCTTCTTGAGGATGCAGGAACAGCGGAGGAGCGGGATTACGTGGAGCGTGAGCTCCTCGAATGCGCGGATGAGCGGGCAAAGGCTCTGGGGCTGGCTGAAGAAGCGCGCCAGCAGCTGCGAACCCGTCTGGATGCACTGCTGGGCAACAGCAGCCTGATGCCGGCAGAGGTCCGGGAAGCTGCCGGAGCCTATGCCGAAAGCGTCAGTCCCGGCTTCCGCAAGGGACTGCTCTTCACGGCAGCGAAACGGGAGAAGGAACAGCAGAAACGGCTGGCCGCCTGGCATGTGCTGCAGGGACGGGAGATTGCCGCCCAGCTGGAATGGCATCTGCTCCAGCTGGTCCGGCAGTGGGGAGAAGACCTCGGAGTCTGGGACGAGGCGGCGGAGACGGCACTTAAGCAGGCGTTCCCGGCGTTCAGCCCCGGGGTGCTGGCGGCTGCCGTCAAGCCGGGAACCGGCTTCAGCGGCGAAGCGCTGCTCAATTTCTGCCGCGCACTTGCGGCTGAAATGAAAAGCCAGTTCCGCCGCGCTGCGCTAGGCGTCGGCGATGAGCTGCTGGCGAAGCTGCCGCCGCTCCTGGACGAGCGGCTCGCGGATGTGTCGCGCCGCGAGGCAGCCCTGCAGCGGCAGGCGCGCGCAATCAGCGCGCTGGCCGCCCTTGACCGCGCAGCGGACGCCCGCGCGGCAGAGCTCGCGGCGCTGCTGCCGCAGCGCCGCACCCTCACCCCCGGCACGCTGCCGGAGGTGAGGGTCACCCCGCAGGCGGGCGCGCCCTGCGCCGCGCCGCGGGAGACCCGGCCGCCGCAGGGCGCAGCGGCTGGAAGCCCCGCCGCAGGCTTTGCGGCGGGTATGGCTTCGCCGGCGGGCGGACGCCGCCGGCTCGGGAAGGCCGCAGCGGTGCTGGACGCTGCGGCGGAGCTGCTGCGCAGCGAGCCGGCCATGGCCTCGGCAGCGCGCAGCCTGACGGCGCGGGCGGCGGATCTCGCCGGCGGCCGGTTCACCCTGGCGCTGTTCGGAGCGTTCAGCGCCGGCAAGTCCTCCTTTGCCAATGCCTTACTGGGCGAAGATGTGCTGCCTGTGTCTCCGCATCCCGCCACAGCGGCGGTGAACCGCATTTTGGCGCCGGAAGGGGACTTCCGTCACGCCAGCGCGGTGGTCACCATGAAGAGCATGGAGGATTTCTGGGAGGATATCCTCCATTCCTTCAGTGTGCTGCAGCTTGACGCGCCGCAGCCGGAGAACTGGACTACGAGCGCTGGGAATCTCCAAGTGAGCGGGCTCCATCCCTCTGCACTGCCGCATGCCGGATTTCTGAGGGCGGCAGCGGCGGGCTGGCAGGAAGCAGAACCCTTGCTTGGAACCGTACGCACTGTCGATTTGCAGGAATACCGCCAGCTGGTCGCCGAAGAGACACGGGCTTGCTTCATTCAGGGAATAGATCTCTATTATGACTGTCCCCTGACAGCCGGCGGTATCGTACTGGTCGATACCCCTGGGGCGGATTCACTGCATGCGCGTCATACCGGAGTAACCTTTGGTTACATGAAGAATGCCGATGCGATATGTTTTGTGACCTATTACAATCATGCATTCTCCAAGGCGGACAGGGGCCTGCTGGCCCAGTTGGGCCGGATCAAAGACAGCTTTGCGCTGGATAAAATGTTCTTCATCATCAATGCCTCTGATCTGGCCTCGGATGAAGAAGAGCTACAGGAGGTTCAGCAGCATGTTACGCAGAATCTGCGCGCCGGCGGTCTGAATGCACCGCAGATGTATTCCCTCTCCAGCCTGCTTGCACTGGAAGGGAAAACGGCAAATAACCGGGAGATCTATGAAGCTTCCCGGTTCAGCAGCTTCGAGCAGGCACTTGCACATTTCGCGGGCGGGGAACTGCCAAAGCTGTCACTGGCAGGGGCCAGAGACAGCCTCGGCACCATCCGGCGCCGGACAGAAGAGTGGCAGGAAAAGGCACGTCAGGCGGCGGGGCAGCGTGAAGTGCAAATGAGGGAACTGCAGGAGCAGCGGAGTCAGGCAGAGCGGCGGTTGGGTTTATTGGCCGCCGAGGAGCGGCCGCGCCGGGATTTGCGCAGGGAAGGTGAGGAATTGCTGTATCATGTCCGCCAGCGGATCTCTTTCTCCTTTGGGCGTTTCTTTCAGGAATCGTTCCATCCCTCTCTGCTCCGTGAAGACGGCGGTCATCTCAAAGACATCTTTACAGCTTGTGGAAGAGAACTGGAACGGACGACTCAGCGAGAGCTGGAGCAGGAGCTGTGGGCCACCACGCTCCGGTTGGAGGCTGCCGGGCGCCGTCTGGTGCACTCAGCGGCAGCAGCTGCCGCTGAAGAGCTATCCATACCTCCGGAAGAGCTACACTTTCTTCAGAATGATAGGGAGTCTTGGTCTGCTCCGGCCAAGCTGGAAGTCAGGCTGGAGCCGCTCGACTGGACGGCACTGTGGAGCCGCTTCAAATCCCCCCGCCACTTCTTCGAAGGGACCGGCCGCAATGAGGTTAGAGCAGGGGCCGAGCCTGGGATGAAGGAATCCGTGGCAGGGGCTGTTGAAGAACAGGAAAGCTTTTTGCTGGATTTCTATGCAGAACGTATGGATGCCGCTTTGTCCCAGGTAGTGAAGGAGCTGAGTGAGAATCTGTCCGAGCGGGAAGCAGCGATCACAGAGCTCCTGAGAGGGGGTGATTCTGCAGAGCACTGGAGTCTTCTCAGCAGTGAATTGCTGGAACTTGAACAAGCTTTAGGCGATATCGTGGACAACGATCTGTGAAGTTTGTAGGAAAATGTCGAAGAACACTTGCATTCTGACGGATGATGGAAGAAAATAAAGGAGCCTGAAAATTTACAGTTTGCATTGCGTCGTTTACAGAAACATAGAACGCAGCAATCAAATTGGCGAAAGAGGTTGAAATCGACAATGTGGGGAGCTCCTTTTTCAGCCCAGAGCCGTAAGCTGCTGCTCCTGGGCAGCGGGGAATTGGGCAAGGAAGTCATTATCGAAGCTCAGCGCCTTGGCGTAGAGACCGTAGCTGTGGATCGTTATGAAGATGCACCGGCGATGGGGGTGGCCCATCGTTCCCATGTTATTGATATGCTTGACGCGGAAGCACTAAAAAAACTGATTCGTGAAGAAAAGCCGGATCTGATTGTTCCGGAGATCGAAGCCATTGCCACACATGCACTGCAGGAGCTGGAACAAGAAGGATTCTTTGTAGTTCCTACAGCACGTGCAGCGCGGCTGACAATGGACCGGGAAGGCATTCGCCGTCTGGCCGCCGAGGAGCTGGGCCTGCCAACTGCAGCCTACCGTTTCGCGGATAGTCTGGACGAGCTGCGTCAGGCCGTAGAGATCCTGGGCACCCCGTGTGTGATTAAGCCGATCATGAGTTCGTCCGGCAAAGGACAAAGCGTATGCAAGAAGCCTGAGGATGCCGAGCATTGCTGGAATACGGCACTGGAAGGTGCACGTGCCAAAGGAACCCGGGTTATTGTAGAAGCCTTCGTGACCTTCGAGAGTGAGATCACACTCTTAACTGTACGTTCGGTCAGCGGTACGCTATTCTGCCCTCCGATCGGCCATATTCAGAAGGACGGCGACTATGTGGAGTCCTGGCAGCCTCATCAGATGAATGCAGCCGAGTGGGCTGAGGCTCAAGAAATCGCCCGCGCAGTTACAGACCAGCTTGGCGGGTATGGGATTTTTGGCGTGGAGCTGTTTCTTACGGATCATGGTGTATTGTTCAGCGAAGTCTCACCGAGACCGCATGATACAGGCATGGTTACTATGATTACACAGGATTTATCGGAATTTGCTCTGCATGTCAGAGCCATTCTTGGATTTCCGCTCGACTCGGTGCAATTGCTGTCACCGGGCGCATCAGCAACATTGAAGGCAGAAACAGCCGGACAAGCTTTTAGGGTAACCGGTATTGGCGAAGCGCTGGCGCTTCCCCGTACACAGGTCCGTGTGTTCGGCAAACCGGAGATCCGCCCTGGACGGCGGATGGCCGTAGCGTTAAGTGCAGCGGAAGATGTGGAAATCGCGCGGACGACAGCCAAGCAGGCGGCGTCTATGCTAAAAGTGGAGGTAATTGAGGATGAACAGTAGTACTCAGGAGCAGGTACTGCAAATTCGCAAATGCGGCTTGAATGATCTGGAGAGAGTGACAGCCCTTCTGCGGGAATTCGGCTATCCGACAACGCTTAGCGTGATGAAAGAAAGAATGGAAGACATGGAGAATGATCCGTTCCACTGCACTCTCGTTGCAGAACTGGATAATGAAGTTGTGGGAATGGTTGGACTACGGAAGGTAAGATCCTATTACAAGCATGCAGACTGTATTATGGAGATTACCGCACTGATCGTAGCAGAGGAGCTTAGAGGCAACGGACTTGGCAAAAGACTGGTGGCCTCAGCAGAAGACTGGGCACGCCAGCAGGGATGCTGCCAGCTTTTCCTGAGAAGCGGTAATCGGGTGGAACGTGCGCCGGCACATGCTTTCTACCGTCATATCGGATTTGAGAAAACCACCGGCTACCGCTTCAACAAATCATTGCTATAGACCATACGCACCAATCATCCCCATCCCGGTTCAAGCGGGATGGTTTTTTTTGCCCATATGTTCTATTTCTCCATACACATACGCATTCTATGTATTGCCTTCGCCAATCCACCTTCCTTAACTTAACCATAGATTGAGTCGTTCGAATCAGATAGAATGGGTGTAGAATGACCTAAACCTGATCCAAAGAGGGATGAAAAATGTATAAATTGATTCTAGCCGAAGACGAAGAAGATGTAAGAGAAGGGATTATCGCGCAAATCGACTGGGAGCACTACGGGTTTGAGGTTGTGGATCAGGCAGAGAACGGGCGGGAAGCCGCGGACTCCATTGACCGGCTGCTGCCGGACGTAGTCGTAACCGATATCCAGATGCCATTTATGAACGGGCTGCAGCTGGCGGAATGGATCCGTAGCCGTCACCCCAATACGAAGATAATTATCTTGACCGGATATGATGAATTCGAATACGCCCAGAAGGCAATCAAGCTGCAAATAGATGAATATATTTTGAAACCGTTTTCTGCACAGGAGCTGATTGACGTTCTGCTTAAGGTAAGGGCAACGATAGAGGCGGAGATTGCCGAGAAAGAGAATGTGTTTGTACTCAGCGAGCATTACCGCAAAAGTCTGCCGGTGCTCCGTGAGCAGTTTCTCTCCTCTCTGGTCTCCCGCAGGCTCCCAGCTGCAGAGATTGCTGAAAAGAGCGCTGAATACGGTATAGAATTAAGCGGTGCGCGGTTTCAGGCTTCCGTGATCCGTGTGGATTATATCCGCGAGGGCGGAGAAGAGACCGTGGCAACCAAACGGCCTGTATCGCTCAGAGATACGGGTGAACGTAATCTTCAGCTCTTTGCCGTACTGAATATTGCTGAAGAAATCTGCCAAAAGCATGGCTTCGGCAAAGTATTCATCTACCGCGATGATGTGGTGCTGCTCTCGGTCAGCGAAGACAGGGATGAAGCTGCGATTACCAGCCACACCTATGCTATTCTCGAAGAAATTCGCCAGAATGTGCAGCGTTTTCTTAAGCTTACTGTGACAGCGGGCTCAGGTACGGCCTGCCATTCACCAGCCCTCTTGTCCCATTCCTTCAACGATGCGCTGCAGGCGCTGGATTATCGTCTGATCCTTGGAAATAATAGAGTGATCTGGATCGAAGACGTAGAATCCCGGGTGGGGCGTATGCTGGCTTATGACGAGCTGACCCAGCAGTCGCTGATCCGTACGATCAAGCTGGGTACCCTCCAGGAATTGAGAGAGGTTGTGGACGAGCTCTTTGGCGGATTGGATGCGGCACTGGTGAGCACGCAGGAATATCAGATTTTTCTGCTGGAGATCATCACCACGATACTTCGGGTAGCCAAGGAATCGGGCAGTGAGATGAGCGATTTCAACGGCTTGGGATTTTCCTCCCTGACAGAGATTCAGAAATTCAACAATATGGGTGAGGCCAGGGAATGGATTATCGGTGTGTGCAGCCGGCTCATGGATTCCATTGCCTCGGAGCGGCAGTCCAGCTACAAGCAACTGATCGACCAGGCCAAGGATTATATCCGCAGCCATTATGAGGAATCCGATATTTCTATCGGCAGAGTCTGCCAGCATTTGCACATCAGCACCGGCTACTTCAGCAGCATTTTTAAGAAAGAAATGAAGATGACCTTTGTCAGCTACCTGTTGCAGATCCGTCTCGAAGCGGCCAAAGAGCTGCTGCGTTCGACAGAGCTTAAGGCGTTTGAAATTGCCGAAAGAATCGGCTTTGCCGACCCCAACTATTTCAGCTTTTGCTTCCGCAAGAAATATGGTCAATCGCCAAAAGAGTACAAAAACAGCTCACGGGGAGGATAAGCTATGAACAAGCCGAAGGCTTATTTTTTTCCGCTTCGCCCGCAGCCGCGCAAGCGGGGCAAGCTTCGTTTGTCCTCCAAGCTGCGGAGTATCCAGCTCATTATTACGTTAACCTTTACGGCGGTCACTGTCCTTATTGCAGTGATCGTTAGTTTTATGCTGTACAACAAATTTGCTGCAACCGCCGAAAAGAATGCCAATATGAACATGCAGCAGATTATTGAGCAGGTGAATTATAACCTGGAGCTGTATGTCAAAGGGATGGGAAGTATTTTTGAAACAGCGGAGAAGCAGATTACAGCCAGTCCTTCTATTGATTCTTCCCTGCTAGGGGAGCGGATGGATACGCTGATGAGCAGCCGTGAAGATCTCGTTTCTGTAGCGGTGTTCACCCCTAAAGGTAAATATGTGGTCGGCACACCGGGCCAGAATATGCGGCTCAACACCCAGCTGCAAAGTCAAAGCTGGTTCACTTCGGCTATCAAAAGCTCTGAGATTTCCTACTCTGCTCCACATATACAGAACTTGTTCAAGGGGCGTTATACCTGGGTGGTCTCCATCAGCAAGATGATTGAATACAAAGAAAACGGGATTACCAAAACAGGTGTTTTGCTAATCGACTTCAATTTCCGTACAATTGATCAGCTCAGCCGACAGGTAAAGTTGGGTAACAGAGGGTATGCTTACATTCTTGATCGGCAGGGCAACATTGTTTACCATCCACAGCAGCAGCTGATTTATGCCGGGCTGAAGTACGAGAATGTAGAGCCGGTGCTGGCGTATGAATACCGCAGCTATCTGGATGAATCTACCGGGGAGAAACGCTTTATCACCGTACGCACATTGGCCCAGACAGGCTGGAAGATCGTCGGTGTGGCCTATTACGATGAGATTGTGACGACCAAGCGTGACCTGAACCATTTTTTGATCTGGTTTTTGGGTTTCGTTATCCTAGGTGTAATCGTGTTATCAATCTTCTTGTCCTGGCTGATTGCCAGTCCCATCCGTAAGCTGGAACGGACGGTCAAGCTGGTTGGAGAAGGGGATCTGAACACGCCGATTGACGTCAGCGGTGCTTATGAGGTTGAACAGCTGTCCCGGCGCTTTAACATGATGCTGCAGCGGATCAGGCAACTCATGGACCAGATTATCTATGAGCAGGAAACCAAGCGCAAGGGTGAGCTGGAGGTGCTGCAATCGCAGATTAACCCTCATTTTTTATATAACACACTGAATTCGGTCATCCGGCTGGCGGAAAGAGGCAAAACGGATGAAGTGGTGACGATGATCCAATCCCTGTCGAAATTTTTCCGCATCAGTCTCAGTAAAGGGAAAAATATGATTACCATGCAGGAGGAGCTGGATCATATCCGGCATTACCTGGTCATTCAGAGCTTCCGCTTCAAAAACAAATTCCGCTATGAGATTAAGGCACAGGACGAGGTTCTGACGTACCAGACGATCAAGCTG
The DNA here is from genome assembly GCF_001909045.1 of Paenibacillus sp. P3E. Classification (NCBI taxonomy): domain Bacteria; kingdom Bacillati; phylum Bacillota; class Bacilli; order Caryophanales; family Paenibacillaceae; genus Paenibacillus; species Paenibacillus sp. P3E. The sequence goes on from NZ_LVWH01000114.1 coordinate 69,711, forward strand.
ATTCTGCAGCCGATTGTGGAGAATGCCCTCTACCATGGCATTGAAATGATGCCCGATGAAGGACTGATTACTATTACTGCAGAGCTGCAGGAGGGGATGATTGTTATCCGGATCAGTGACAACGGGCTTGGCATGAATCAGGAGACACTGAAAACGATTCTGAGCGGCGGTAAAACCAGCGGCGGATCAGGTGTAGGAGTCCGGAACGTGAACGAACGGATCGGTCTTGTCTATGGACGGGAATACGGACTCACCTTTGAGAGTGAGATTGAAGAAGGGACAACAGTTACGGTCATCTTTCCTGCGGTCCGGGCCCAGGAGGGGCCAGAAGAAGGAAAGGAGGAATCCGTACAATGAGAAACTTACGCTTAGGGGTTGTTTTACTGGTGTGCTTAGTGTTGGGGTTTATGGTCACTTCCTGCCTGGGTACTTCTCCGGCATACATCAGTACAACCAAAACACACAACGTCCATATGATTGTAAAAATGAACAAAGGCGACTACTGGAACACTGTGAAGCTGGGTGCGGAGGCCGCTGCCAAGGAGTTCAATGTGAAGCTGACGTTCAAAGCGCCGGATTCGGAGAGCGACATCGACGAGCAAATCACGATGGTAGAGGAGTCCATCAAGCAGAAGGCTGATGTAATTATACTTGCAGCCAGCAGTTATATGGGGCTCGCGCAGGTGGTGGACCAGGCCGAATATTATAAGATTCCTGTAATTTCAGTAGATGCGGAGGTAGGTTCAGCCAAGGTCAAAACCTATGTGGGCTCAAACGGCTATGAAGCCGGGCAGAAATCTGCAGAAAGGCTGATTGAGCTTTTAAATGGCTACGGGGAGATCGGCATCATCAATTTCACAAATTCCACCGGACACCAAGGCTCATCCGGATCGATTGATTATGGTGCACGGGATGCGAACGAACGGGAGATGGGTTTTCTGAACTATGCTGCCCGGTTTCCCAATATTGAGGTCGTTCAGATTTCCTATACTTCATCCAATACTAGCGACGCTGAACAACTGACCCGGGATATGCTGTTGAACCATCCTGATCTCCGGGGCATTGCCACCCTGAATGAAACGGCTTCACAGGGTGCAGGCAATGTGATTCAGGAGCTGGGTTTTAGTCAGTTGAAGATGGTCGCCTTTGACAGTTCTCCGTCCATGATGGAGCTGCTGCAGAATGGGACGGTTCAGGCCACCGTCATCCAGAATCCTTTCAGCAACGGATATTTAGCCGTCAAATATGCCGTAGAAGCCTCTGAAGGCATTGAAGTGCCTGAACGTGTGGATACCGGCACGAAGCTGATCGACCTGGAGAACATGTTATGGCCGGAGAACCAGAAGTTATTATTTCCCTTTGTCCGGTAGAAGGCTCACATCATTAGAATTTTTATAAAAATGAGTAGGATTTTATATTCGCAACCGCTTTCACGTCGGGCATAATAAGGATGTACCCGGGACATACTGGGCACAACTAAAAAGAAACATATATCAGGAGGTCAAATAATTATGAAAAAAATCACTTCCGTTTTACTAGCTAGTGCTTTGCTTGGTGCAGCTCTCGCAGGCTGCGGCGGCAACAATAATGCTAAGACTGACAATACAGGCAACGCTGCAAAAGCTACCAACAGTGCAAACTCCGGTGCTGCTGGTAAGACTCCAAAGGTCGGCGTGGCTATCTACAAATTTGACGATACGTTCATGACCGGTGTCCGCAATGCCATTGACACAGCTGCCAAAGGCATCGCTACTGTAGACATCGTAGACAGCCAGAACTCACAGCCTACACAGAACGACAAGGTGGACCTTTTCATCACAAAGAAATACGACGGCATGCTGATCAACCCGGTTGACCGCACAGCAGCAGGCGTAATTATCGATAAAGCCAAAACAGCAAATATTCCGGTAGTATTCCTGAACCGCGAACCGCTTCCAGAAGATATGAAGAAATGGGATAAAGTATACTACGTAGGCGCTAAGGCTGAAGAGTCCGGTACGATGTCCGGCCAGCTGATTGTAGACTACTGGAAGGCTCATCCAGAAGCTGATAAGAACAAAGACGGCGTGCTCCAATATGTAATGCTGAAAGGCGAACCTGGACACCAGGATGCCGAGCTGCGTACCACCTACTCCATCCAGGCCATCGAAGATGCCGGCATCAAGGTAGAGAAACTGGCTGAAGACACAGCCATGTGGGATCGTGTAAAAGGACAAGAAAAAATGGCAGCCTTCCTCGGCTCCCACGGTGACAAGATTGAAGCCGTTCTTGCCAACAACGATGATATGGCCCTCGGCGCGATTGAAGCTCTGAAAGCTGCGGGATACTTCACTGGCAACAAGTATATGCCGGTTGTAGGGGTAGATGCGACGGCTCCAGCTGTTCAAGCGCTGCAAGACGGAACCATGCTTGGTACGGTGCTGAATGATGCCAACAACCAAGGTAAAGCTGCAATCACATTGGCTGCATTGCTGGCCAAAGGTGAAACGCCTACCAAAGAAAATGTGGGCTTTAACATCACAGACAACCAATACGTATGGATTTCCTACAAAAAAATCACTAAAGATAATGTAGCTGACGCGAAATAAAGCTTAATACAAATAAAGCCGGGGAGTGGAAAACTGCTCCCCGGAATTCCTTACGGGTAGGAAGCAGAAGGGAACCGCTGTGCCTCTCATGGAAAAAGAAAAATAGCGTAGGGGGCGTAACAACATGGCAAAAACTGAATTTTTGCTGGAAATGAACAATATTACCAAAGAATTTCCCGGTGTAAAGGCGCTGGACGGCGTCAGCCTGAAGGTTAGGCCGGGTTCGGTCCATGCACTGATGGGTGAGAACGGCGCAGGCAAGTCTACACTCATGAAATGTCTGTTTGGGATCTATTCACCGGATGCCGGTGAGATTTTTCTGGATGGTGAAAAGGCTAATATCACCAACTCCAATGATGCTTTGGGTCACGGAATCTCCATGATACACCAGGAGCTGCATCCTGTGCCGTTCCGCAATGTGATGGAGAATATCTGGCTGGGGCGTTTTCCGACGAAAGGGTTCGGACCGATTCAGTTCATTGACCACAAGAAAATGTTTACTGACACTGAAAACCTTTTCAAGGATCTGGATATCGATCTGAATCCCGAAACCCTGGTAGGCAAACTGTCTGTATCCAAAATCCAATCTATCGAAATCGCGAAAGCCGTCTCTTTTCATTCACGCGTTATTGTAATGGATGAACCTACCTCCTCGCTGACCAGTGTGGAAGTGGAGCATTTGTTCCGGATTATCCGGGATCTGCAAAAAAGAGGCGTGTCCATTATTTATATATCCCATAAAATGGAGGAAATCCTCGAGATTTCTGACGAAGTGACGATCATGCGTGACGGCAAAAAAATCGGTACCTGGCCTTCAGCAGAGCTGACAACAGATCTGATTATTTCCAGAATGGTCGGCCGCGACCTCACGAACCGGTTCCCTGAACGCTCTAACGTTCCCGGTGAGGTTTTCCTGAAAGTGGAAGGGCTTACATCGCCAGAACCGAGATCGTTCAAGGATGTATCCTTTGAGCTCAGACGCGGTGAGATTCTGGGTGTCGGCGGTCTGGTCGGCGCACAGCGTACGGAGGTTATCGAGGCCCTGTTCGGACTTCGTGCAATAAAATCCGGAAGCATTTCCATTGCTGGCAAGAAGGTTAATATCCAGTCGCCGCAGGATGCCAAAAAACACGGGTTGGCACTGCTTACCGAGGAACGCCGGGTAACAGGTATTTTCCCGGTGCTGTCCGTTCATGAGAATGGGGCTATTGCCAATCTGGACCGTTACCAGACGCCATATCTGCTGCTTGACGGCAAGAAGAAAAAGGTTGAAGTCGATAAGATGATTGAAAAGCTGCGTACCAAGACACCCACCACGAAAACGCAGATTATGAATTTATCGGGGGGGAATCAGCAAAAGGTGCTGCTCGCCAGATGGCTGCTTACCGAGCCTGAGGTACTGCTGCTGGATGAACCAACCCGCGGGATTGACGTCGGGGCCAAATTCGAAATCTATTCGATCATCGCCGATTTGGCGAAGCAAGGCAAAAGCATCATCATGATCTCTTCGGAAATGCCGGAACTGCTCGGAATGTCCGACCGCGTAATGGTTATGTCTGAAGGCAAGCTGACAGGAATACTAGAAGGCGAGCAGGCTACGGAAACCGAAGTTATGCGTCTCGCTGCACAGCATTAAGGGGGAAACTACTAATGAACGTTAAAAAAGCTCAATCCTTTGTCACTCAAAACGCGATCTATATCGTACTCGTACTGCTGATCATGGGTATTATCATCTATGAGCCAAGCTTTATGTCCATCAATACGCTGCGTGACGTCCTGATTCAATCCTCCACACGTGTAATTATCGCTCTGGGTGTGGCCTTTATTCTGATCACAGCCGGTACGGACTTATCCGCAGGACGTGTTGTAGGGTTCACGGCGGTTATCTCCGCTTCGATGCTGCAAATTCCGGATTATTCACGCCGGTTCTTCCCTGATCTTCCGCAGGTGCAGGTATGGCTTCCAATCCTAATCGCTATCGTTGCCGGTCTGCTCTGTGGTCTCATTAACGGGATTATCGTCTCCAAGCTAAATGTTCCACCATTCATCGCTACACTTGGTACGATGCTGATTGTATACGGTTTGAACTCTCTGTACTTTGATATGGACCCGAACCAATCGCAGCCGATCGGCGGTCTGCGTCCTGACTTCACCAAAATAGGCTCCGGTTTTATAGGTGAAGGAAAATATTCTATTCCGTACATTGTCATCATAGCCCTTGTAGTCGCCGCCATTGTATGGGTGCTCTTCAACAAAACCAAGCTGGGCAAAAACATGTACGCTATCGGCGGCAACATGCAGGCTGCCAAGGTATCCGGGATTAACGTATCCAAGAACCTGATCTACATCTACGCTATTGCTGGTGCCCTGTACGGTCTGGCTGGTGTGCTTGAGGCTGCCAGAACAGGCGGCGCAACAAACAACTACGGTAACATGTACGAGCTTGATGCCATCGCGGCTTGCGTAGTCGGCGGCGTATCCACTACAGGCGGTATCGGTACGGTGCCGGGCGTTCTCGTCGGTGTAATTATCTTCACCCTGATCAACTACGGTCTAACCTTTATCGGCATCAGCCCTTACTACCAATTGATTATCAAAGGTCTGATTATTATTGCGGCGGTATCGTTTGATATGCGGAAATATTCGTCGAAGAAGTAAGCGAAACAACAACAATAACTACTTAAGGTGATTGGGGCGTGGCTACGGTGAGTGTTTGGGCTTTCGGCCGCTGTTGTCCTCGGATTTCCTGATTTGAACCGCTGGCAGCGGTAGAAATCCGAGGACAAAGGCGGACGCTATCGCTCCTACAGCTCCAAACTTCCCCTCCGCCACTTGCATCACCTTAGGTAGTTCCCCTTCCCGCTTCGCGAGGGGGAGGGGCAGTATAAAAAGCGTTTGCTGGGTATCCGGCAAACGCTTTTTTTGTAGTGCTGAGGGAGTCTATTGGAACATGATGCCAGTGAGGTGATTAAGGCGTGAAAAGCAGCATCAAGTTCCTTTCTTCACCCAATTAGCTCTGATGTAGCCAATTCTCATTCCTGCTCTTTCCATATTGTTCTGGCTTGTCGAAGTATACGCACATTGACCTACAACTAACTCGCATTTTTGTAATGCTGCTTCGTACATGCGCTTACCTAAAAATGCTGATTGCAGACCCTGTCCTCTAAACTCAGGAAGCGTGGCAGCAAAGGTCAAGGATGCAATCCCGCTATGGATATACATTACCGCAACACCGGCAGGAATTTCATTTACGAATCCAAGGAAAATACGCCATCCGGAGCGATTGAATAATACTTTATTATTTGCTGCAACGTACTTTGAACCACTTTCCGCTAAACCGCTTCCCAAACAATGTAACTTACCATATAGTTCGAATTCGTCTTCATTTATTTCACGAATGAATATATTGGATGGATAGTCCGGATAAACCTCATTTGGAATACCATACATAGATGTATGGAACGTGTTTTGATAAAAACCTTTACTGGATAAATACTGAAGTAGCTCAGGGCTGGACTTAGAAGGGATAATTTCAAATTGGCAAGGTCTGTCACGTTCATGATAAAAATGAATAATTTCATCCACTTGGTCTATATCATCAAGTGTGATGCCTTTAACGGTATTAAAAGCCCCCCATGGCATTGTTTTAACATATATCGCCGTTGTATTACCAAATTTCTCTATCTCGGCTCCTTCAGGGTTGCCCGCTCGTTCACGTATGGCTTCTACTCTGGAAACCATATAATCAATTTCTGATTTTTCGATCCGTTCAGCAAGCTCTCTGGTGACAACAGGGAATGGCAAGTTATTATTCACTCCCTCCAAATTAATTCTTAATATCTAAGCAAACATGCCCTAGTCTATTACCTCAATCCCGATATGCGAATAAGAGGCGAAGTCGAATAAACCCCGGTCTGTCAGCTTGAGCGCAGGAATGACCGGCAGGGCCAGGAAGGATAAGGTCAGGAAAGGATTGAAGTGATCCGGTGCACCGATCTCACGAAGGGCGGCGTACAGCTGCTTCATCTCGGCATAGACCTGTTCATAGCCCTGCTCGGACAGGAGTCCTGCTACCGGAAGCGGCAGGGAGGCAAGAATTTTGTCACCGGATACTACAGTCAGTCCGCCGTTCATAGCTTCGATGTGGCGGATGGCGGTGAGCAGCTCCAGATCGGAAACACCGGCGGCGATAATGTTATGTGAATCATGAGCTACGCTTGCCGCGATGGCACCTTTGGAGAACTGAAAGCCTTTTACGATACCCAGACCGATATTCCCGGTACGGTTGTGTCTTTCCACTACAGCTAATTTGAGCAGATCCTGCTGAACAGAAGGGGCGAAGCAGCCATTTCGAATCTGAACCTGTTCCTTGAGGTGGCGGGTTACGATTGAGTTTGGAATAATTCCGATAACATTGCAGTAGCCGGACTCTAGAGGGATTGAGAGATCACCGTTTTCCACATTGGCCAGGCGGCAGCTCTCGGCAATTGAACTTTGAACCTCAGCTGCTGTATTTTCTGTGAAAGCTCCTGTAACCAGCTTTCCATTGTCAACAACACATTCGCCTTGTTTAAAGACCTGAGAGATGGATAGTGAATTCAGATCATCCAGCAGCACCAGATCCGCCCGGTATCCTGGTCCAATAGCGCCCCTGTCTTGAAGCCCGAAGCATTCCGCTGTGTTCAGCGTTGCCATCTGGATGGCTGTGATGGGATCAAGGCCTCTGCGGATGGCGAGCCGGATGTTATGGTCCACGCTGCCTTCTTCCAGCAGATCATCGATTAATTTATCGTCGGTCACGAAAAGGCAGCGTCTCGCATTCTTTGCAGTGACGGCGGGCAAAAGGGCTTCCAGATCCTTGGCGGCGGTTCCTTCACGGATCATTAGATACAGGCCCAGGTCAAGGCGTTGTTTGGCCTCCTCTGCATGGACACATTCATGATCTGTCCGGATGCCGGCTGAACGGAAGATGTTGAGGTCTTCCCGGGCAATCCCGGCAGCATGCCCGTCGATCCGTTTCCCATGGTCAAGTGCACCGGCCAGCTTATCCAGCATCCCTGTGTCAGGCCCTGCCAGCGCGGGGAAATCCATTACTTCTGCGAGTCCCAGCACCATGGGGTCGGCATACATCGGGCTCAGGTCAGCGGCCTCCAGCCGGGCTGCACAGCTCTCGAACTTCGTTGCCGGCACACAAGAGGGGAGCATGACGTAAATATCCACCGGCAGGTCTCTGGAGCGCTCCAGCATGTATTTAATACCCTCTACCCCGGCCACGCTGCCGATTTCATGCGGATCGGTGACTACTGCTGTAACTCCATGCTGCAACACCACTTTGGCAAATTCCTTGGGAGTCAGCATGGAGCTCTCAATGTGAACATGCCCGTCGATCAGGCCGGGAATAATCCATTTTCCGGAGGCGTCTGCCGTCCGTTTGCCTTCATAGGAGCCGATTCCTGCAATATATCCATCCACAATGGCAATATCGCCCTCCATTAGCTCACCAGTGAATACATTGACTATGGTTCCGCCTTTGATTACAAGGTCCGCCGGGATTTTCTTGCCTGCCACCTGAATGCGTCTTGTGAGCAGGGATTTCGTACTGTTACTCATAGGTTTCACTTCCTTGTCTGTGTTAAGGTATGCCAAAAATCCTGATCACAAAAAAATGCACACCGGCATTTTTTTGTAATCAGGATTTTACGGTTCCTGGTAGAGACCCCCGGCCCTTATCGCCGAAGTTATACAAAAATGTTATGTCTATAGTATGCGAGGTCGCCATGAATTTCAAGATCACACCACATGTCATATAGAACCCTGCCTGCTTAGGCACATAAATCCGCCCCTGCCCATATCCTGTAGGTATAAGGTTATGGTAAAGGGGAGCGAATGGATGCTGAGGATCAAATTGAATGAGCTGGGTAAAGGCTGGGATACCGGCCTTGTCCAGACTGAAGTATGGCGGTGGGACGGAATCGGCTGGAACGAGTGCATTCCCCAGCAGGAAGAGGATTTTATCCGGGCAGATGACGAGCTGTTCGTAACGATCCCCGCGGTAGAGGGATTGTACCGGGTGGACTATTTCCGTAAACCTCCCGAACCGCAGATTGTACTCCCAGAAGTAGAGGAGAGCGCGTTGAGGGCTGATCTGCTGCACCCTGCGCCTTTCAAGCTGAAAGAGGGCACACTGTGGGGATACATTAATAATGAAGGCCGGACAGCCATTGAGCCCAGATACGACTATGCCGAGGATTTTCAGCCGAACGGTCTGGCTATAGTGCAGCGTAAAGACAGAAGCGGGCTGATTGACGGCACCGGAAAGGAGAAGGTAAAACCCGTCTATTCCTTTATTGCCCCCTTTTCCGAGGGCCGGGCTGTAGTCTCCGATGCGAAAGGGTATACCCTGATTGATGAAAAAGGCAAAGAGGTCACTTCCGCCCGCGCAGACTATTTGAATTCGCTGCATGAAGGACGGGCGCTTTTTTCCAGACAGAGCACCACAGGTACTTCCCGCTATGGCTACTGGGATGCGCAGGGCAAAGAGGTACTGCCTGCCGTATATGAGGATGCTGGTGATTTTATGGGTGGAACGGCACTCGTCAAAATCAAAGATGGAGAATTTGCACTGATCGATCCGCAGGGAGCGGTATTGCATTCTTATCACTATCCGTTTGTGGGGTATCCGGGGGACGGACTGCTGGCGTTTCAGGCAGAAGAGAACGGCAAATACGGCTATCTCCGCACGGATGGAACGATTGCAATACAGCCGCAATTTACCGCTGCACTGCCTTTTTCCGGGGGAAGAGCGGTCATCAATACAGCAGCTGATTACGGTAATGCCTACGGGCTGATTGATATGAAGGGACAACAGATCATCCCGGCCACCTATTACGAGGTGCTGCAGCTTGGCGAGGATCGCGTTGCACTCGGAACCCCCCTGGATGCTGCCCGGCCTTACATCGGGTCTCGTTATGTCATCGCAGATGCGGTAACCGGAAGGATCCTCAGCAATCATCCCCTGCTCGGTGTGAACAATTATCAGAATAGCCTGGCGTCCGTATATGATGCCAAAGAGACTTATTTTATCGATAAAAGCGGCCAAAAGGCCGCCCAGCCCCCCGTTATCCCTGGTGCTGGCACTCTGTCCTTCAGCGGAAGTCTGATCCGGGCGGATGTAGATCTGCGCACGTCTTATCATGACCGCAGCGGCAAACAGGTATGGAGACAAAACAGTGTGATTCCGCTTCGGCCGCCATATTCCGTACTGGAGAAAAAATATAAGCCGAACAAAGACTATCTGGTCTATTATCCCGTGGTGGAAGGCATTGCTATTACGGATGTGTCCAGAGTAGTGAACGACAAGCTGCGCAGCCTTTCTCTGGCTGAGGGTGCAGGGACAGGCGGTGCGGCTCAGGATTTCAGCTATACCGGTGATTTTAACGTATCCTTCTTCCGTAAAAATCTCCTGGTCCTGGAGCTGAACGGGTATCGCTTCCCATTCGGAGCAGCACACGGGATGCCGACAAAAATCTATACGCATATCAATCTGCGAAACGGTAAATTTTATAGGCTCGGCGATTTGTTCAAACCGGGCAGTAAATATGTGCAGAAGCTTAGTGATATTGTCGGTAAGCAGATTGCGAATGATCCCCAGTACTCCTATGTATTTCCCAATACCTATAAGGGCATTACCGCAGACCAGCCGTTTTACGTGGATGAAGAGGCACTATATCTGTATTTTGCCCCTTATGAAATTGCGCCGTATGCTGCCGGATTTCCTACGTTCCGTATTCCTTATGCGGAGATTATGGGACTCATCTCAACCGAGGGGGAGTTCTGGCAGTCTTTTCACTAAGAGGAGCTCCCTGTCCCGGTATATAATGTAAGAAAATTTAACAAAATATACGGCTGCCGTTCCAGAAGGAGCGGTGTTGCCGTTTTTTTTCGCGGAATACAAGCCTTATACAGTCTGCCGCTAGACGGGACAAGCGGTCTGAACTCTACTAATCCCCAGAATTTAGAAGCGCACAGCAAATAGATTTGTGTTACAATGACTAAGGAACAAATTACAACTTTGTAATATTTGATTCAGCGACTCTTGGCAGAAGACCACACTACAACAAGAACAAGGAGATGGCAGAATGAAGAGCAAGACTTTAAGAGCAGTGATTGGTGGAAGTGTAGCGGCTGTTATGGCGCTTAGCATCTCTCTTCCATTACAAGCAAATGCAGCATCGGAAACTCAGACGATGACCATAAAGACCACTAACTTTGCACAATTCATGGAATATCTGAAACAATACAGCACAAACGGATTTTCGTTGGACGGTTCCACGGTAACTTTTACGAAGCTTCAGCCTGTTGTTACAAATCCGGCAGCAGCAGCTCCAACAGCTACAGCGAAGCCTGCCGCAACACCAGCGCCTGCGGTTCAGCCCGTAACGCCTGTGGCAACACCAGCACCAACGGCTAAACCCGTAGCAACAGCCAAACCTGTAGCAACAGCTGCGCCAATAGTGGCAGATACGTCCGGAACTGCTGCATTTACCCAGCAGATCGTAACATTGGTCAATAAGGAACGCGCAGCAGCTGGACTTGCGCCTGTAGCAGCACTAGCCAGCCTTAACAAGGTAGCGGCAGCCAAGGCAACAGATATGCGTTCGAACAATTACTTTTCCCACACGTCTCCAACGTACGGATCACCCTTTGACATGATGTCTTCTTTCGGCGTGACTTATCAGTATGCAGGTGAAAATATCGCTATGGGACAAAAAACACCTCAGGAAGTCATGACCGCTTGGATGAACAGCACCGGGCACCGGGCCAACATTCTTAGTGCGAATTTCAATTATATCGGCGTTGGTTTTGACAATAACTACTGGGTACAAGAGTTCATCGGCAAGTAAGCTTCAAAAGCTTCAATCCCTGCAAGGTATAACGGTTCCTCTTTCAATCCCAAGAGAAACCGCAGCTGTATCAGCATTTAACCGTTCTCCGGCGCAGCCGGGGAGCGGTTTTTTTAAGAATATAAGGATTAATATGTATTAAGGTATCAATCATTGTTATATTTCTACGCTGAAACGGGTACCGTCCTTTGAAGGGGGGTATCCGTTTCCTCTTGCATTCAGTATTTGCAAATTGAACATAGAAGAATTATGTTTATCTACATAGTTAAGAAGTTTGTAAAATGTGGAACAATACAGAATAGAACGGCACACGGAGGGATAGCTTTGAACGATTCCAAATGGACCTGGCGCGCAGTCAGCTTGATTTCCATAGCGGCTACAATCATTTTACTCGTCGGGTTTGTGTATGCGGTAAAAGATGTGCTGTACCCAAAAGGAGCAGCCACACTAACTATTCTACCGGAGCAGACCGCTGCTCCAGTCTCTGCTGCCGGAGAAACGATCAGAATAGTGGCATTAGGCGATTCACTGGCCAAAGGAACAGGCGATAATGAAGGCAGCGGGTATGTGAAGCGCACGTTAGACGGCTTGACAGCAAAAGGAAGCAAGACAAGTCTGATCGGCAATATGGGGATCAACGGTCTGACAACAGCAGGTCTGCAGAGCAAGCTGCAGCAGGAAGGCGTGAAATATGCGCTTCGCCAGTCTAACGTGATACTGGTGTCCATAGGCGGGAATGACCTTTTCAGAGGGGCTGACCTTTTGGGAAGCGGCAGTGAAGGCCAGCAGATTGCGGTACCGGATACGGAAGGTCAGAAAGCTGGAAGCATGGAGGAAGGTACAGGTGTAAGTACAGGTGCGGGTATCGCAGAAGGGAATGATAAAATATCTCCTGATTCCCTGCTGGCAGCATTGCCTGAAGCGGCGAAACGGCTTAATACCATTCTCGAACGTATTTCAGAGATTAATCCTGAGGCGCAGATCTACTATCTGGGGCTCTATAATCCATTTGGAGATGTTCCCGAGCTGCTCGTGCCTGGTAATCAAGCGGTAACGGCCTGGAATAACGCAGCGATGGATATTATTAATAAGCATAGCAACATGACGCTTGTTCCCACCTTTGATTTGTTCAACCGGCATCTGGACAAGTATCTGTCGAGCGATCATTTTCACCCGAATGGCAACGGTTACCAGCGGATCAGTGAGCGGGTCATACAGGCATTGCAATAAGCCGGGACAGTTGTCAGCAGGGCAAAATAATCAACAGAAGGGAGCTGCAAGGATGACATCAAACCCAAGAGACGGCTCCGGTACGGTAGTGCTGTCTGTCGACGGTGTCCGTAAAAAGATAGGGCGCAAATGGATTATTGATGATGTAACCTTTGATGTGCGTGAAGGTGAAATATTTGGTTTTCTCGGTCCGAATGGGGCCGGCAAAACGACGACTATCCGCATGCTGGTAGATTTGATCCGCCCCAGCGAAGGGAAAATCACCGTATGCGGCTACAACGTAAACCGTGAGCCCGAAAAAGCGCTGCAATATGTTGGTTCCATTGTAGAGAATCCAGAGGTCTACACCTATCTGACCGGATGGGAAAATCTGCAGCATTTTGCCCGGATGCAGCCGGGAGTAGGTAAAGACCGTATCGCCGAGGTAGTCGATATTGTCCGGCTGGATCAGAGGATACACGATAAGGTAAGTACGTATTCCCTTGGCATGCGCCAGCGGCTGGGTATTGCCCAGGCACTCCTTGGACGCCCCCGGCTTCTGATTCTGGACGAACCCACGAACGGGCTAGATCCCAAAGGAATAAAGGAACTGCGTGAATTCATCCGGCGGCTGGCCGATGAAGGTCTTGCCGTATTTGTCTCCAGCCATCTGCTGAGCGAAATTCAGCTGCTCTGCGACCGGGTAGCCATTATCAGCAAAGGTCGGGTGCTCGCCGTGGGCGGAGTCGAGGATCTGGTTGCCCAGAGCTCGCCATATGTGCTATGGGAGCTGGATCCGTTAAGCAGAGCAAAGAACCTCCTTGGCGGCCGCCCGGATATTTCAATACTGGAGCTGGATGAAGTGACCCTGGATGATTCCGTTATTGCCGGCATGGGGGCGAATTCCCTGATCACTGTGATGGAAGAGGATTTGATTCCGGAGATTGTAGCCGTACTTGTTACAGATGAGGTGGAAGTACGGGCCGTGCATAAAATCAACCCTACACTGGAACAGCTATTCTTGAAGTTAACGGAAGGTGAAACTATTGACTAGCCTAATACCGCTCATCCGCAATGAGTGCCTGAAGATTATTAAAAAGAAGCGCTTCTACATTATTCTGCTTATTCTGCTTGTACTTGTGCCTATGTTTACCTATGCACAGATGCGGATTGCCGAGCGCAGCCGGGATAAGTTCAACTCGGACTGGAGGCTGGAGGTTCAGCAGCAAATCACAGATAATCAGAATTCACTCGGCAGTGACCGGATCCCTGAGGAGTGGAAGTCTTACCGGAAAATATTTGTCCAGCAGCTGCAATATTATCTGGATCACGATGTGAATCCGAATGAGCCTAGCGGAGTAACCTTCACCCGTGAGTTTCTGGACAATTCGGTATCCTTGTTTATTCCGCTGTTGATTATGGCTGTAGCCTCCGATTTGGTCTCTGGAGAGCGGACCACCGGAACCATCAAAATGCTGCTGACCCGGCCGGTGAAGCGCTGGAAAGTGCTGTTCAGCAAAATGGCGGCGCTGCTGATGTTTGTCTCGCTGATCGTGCTCTCAACTTTTCTGATCAGCTATCTCGTTTCGGGTCTTGCCTTTGGGTATAAAGGATTTAATGTCCCTGTCTTTACGGGGTTTCAGCTGAATGGAGATACAGTGGATATGTCTAGCGTGCATGCGGTGCCGCAATGGAAATATTTGCTGATGCAGGGCGGATTGATCTGGTTCGTGAGTGTAGTTGTTGCGCTCCTGGCTTTTATGGTATCAGTGCTCGTGCGAAGCACAGCCGCGAGTATTGTAGTGATGATGGCGGCACTGATTGCCGGCACCATATTGACAAATATGGCTTCAGCATGGACTACGGCCAAATATTTATTTATGGTCAACCTGGGCTTGACTGGTTATTTATCCGGTTCGCCCGCCCCTATTGAGGGGATGACACTGTCCTTTTCTATGGGGGTGCTGGCCGTTTGGGGAATTCTTTCGGTGATCATTTCATTCGCCGTCTTTACGAAACGGGATATTTTGAATTAGAATGTACAAAGTGAACCAAAACGTTTGTTTGCATTTCGCAGATAGAGAAAGAAGGAGGAGCATGAATGCTCGAACAGATCGATATGTTTGCAAAAGTCTCCAAGAACGGCGATACCGCCCGGACTGGATACGATGCTGACGACATTCAGGTGCTCGAAGGTCTGGTTGCAGTACGCAAACGGCCCGGCATGTATATTGGCAGTACGAGTGCCTCGGGACTGCACCATCTGGTATGGGAAATCGTTGATAACGCCGTAGATGAGCATTTGGCCAAATTTTGCTCGAAAATTGATATTACACTCCGCAAGGACGGTTCGGTGACCGTAATCGACAATGGACGCGGAATTCCGACCGGAATGCACAAGACAGGAGTCCCCACACCGCAGGTGGTATTTACGATTCTGCACGCGGGTGGCAAATTCGGAGGCTCAGGCTACAAGAAATCCGGCGGTCTGCACGGCGTGGGAGCTTCAGTAACCAATGCCTTGTCCGAGTGGCTGGAAGTAGAAATATACCGGGATGGCAAGATTCACCGGCAGCGCTTTGAATATTGGGTAGACAAAAGCGGCAAAGAACATGTCGGTGAGCCAGTGACCGGACTTGAGGTTTTGGGGAATACCAATAAGACCGGATCGAAGATCACCTTCAAGCCGGATATTCGTGTCTTTCCAAACGGTATTGCCCTGAACTATGATACGCTGGCGGAACGGGTGCAGGAGATCGCCTTTCTGAACTCCGGGCTGCGCATTAATCTGACGGATGAACGCAGCGGCCGGCAGGATGAATATTTTTATGAAGGCGGGGCCAGCCAGTTCGTACAATTCCTTAACGAGGGCAAGGACGTACTGCATGATGTAATCCATTTCAGCTCGGAAAAAGACGAAATTGAGGTTGAAGTGGCCCTGCAGTACAATGCCGGGTATACCGAAACTATTGCTTCCTTCGTTAACTCGATTCCTACCCGCAGCGGCGGCACGCATGAGACAGGCTTCAAGACAGCCTATACCCGGGTTCTGAATGATTATGCCCGCCGGACACAGCTGCTCAAGGAAAAGGATAAGAACCTCGAGGGTAACGATTTGCGCGAAGGCATGATGGCGGTTATCAGTGTCAAGATGTCCGAGGTGGAGTTCGTCGGCCAGACGAAGGATCAGCTCGGAAGCGCGTCTGCCCGCAGTGCAGTAGATTATATTGTATCCGAGAATATGGCGCGTTTTCTGGAAGAAAATCCGCAGGTGGCACAGAGCCTCCTGAAGAAGTCGATCCAGGCCTCCAAAGCGCGGGAAGCTGCGCGTAAGGCCCGCGATGAAATCCGCAGCGGCAAGAAACGCAGTGAAAGCTCGAACCTTGGCGGCAAGCTGTCGCCTGCACAGTCCAAAGATGTAACACGTACTGAACTGTTCATCGTCGAAGGCGATTCTGCAGGTGGTTCTGCCAAGCAGGGACGGGATTCCAAGATTCAGGCGATCCTGCCGCTGAAGGGCAAACCAATGAACTCGGAGAAGGCCAAGCTGCTGGATGTGCTTAAGAACGACGAATTCAAGGCGATCATTTCCACCATCGGTGCGGGAATCGGACCGGAATTTGCCGTAGAAGACAGCAATTATTCCAAGATTATTATCATGACCGATGCCGATACCGACGGTGCGCATATACAGGTGCTGTTGCTGACCTTTTTCTACCGGTATATGAAGCCGCTCATTGATGCCGGCAAAGTCTTTATCGCCCAGCCGCCGCTGTACAAGCTGACGCGCAAATCGGGCAAGCTTGAGACCGTGCGTTATGCCTGGAGCGACGAGGAGCTGGCGAACTACCTGAAGGAATTCGGCAAGAATTTCGAGCTGCAGCGCTACAAAGGACTTGGTGAAATGAACCCGGATCAGCTCTGGGAGACCACGATGAATCCGGAGTCACGCAATTTGCTCCAGGTGCAGATTGAGGATGCTGCTAAGGCGGAGCGCCGCGTATCCACTCTGATGGGAGACAAGGTCGACCCGCGCAAGCGCTGGATTGTGGAGAACGTCGATTTCACTGAGATTGAGGAATAGCAAGAGCGGCAGGATATCTAAGAGATGCTGCGGTTACAATGTGGCATAGATAAATGTATAGCGGTAAGTGACGATTACTTCCGCTGTTTTTATTTTTTGGTGATCCTTTTATGCGAAGCAAAAGGGAACATTCTCTGGTTTTGTCTTTGCCAGGTTCTACAGAGTAAAGCGAAGCTTATGGGGTGGAAAGTAACGGAGGGGAAGTTTGGAACTGGAGGAGCGCTAGCGTCCGCCTTTGTCTGCAGATTTCAACCGATAACATCGGTATAAATCAAGAAATCTGCAGACAACAGCGGCCGTAAGTCCAAACATTCTCCGTAGTTACGCCGGACACCAATCAGCCCAGTTTTACCTTTGAACATTTCAGGCAATAAACCTGAAGAATTTCCAGCAGCGTAGCCGCCAGGTATCACTAATCATTAAAACGCGGACAGATTGAGGAACAGAAGGTGAGCGAATGAGCAGTTTATCAGAACAGTTTTTGCCGGCTTTTCTGGAAGAGGTCGTCGGTGACCGCTTTGGCCGGTATTCCAAATATATTATTCAGGACCGGGCGATTCCGGATGTCCGTGACGGGCTGAAGCCTGTACAGCGCCGGATTCTGTATGCCATGTACGATTCCGGTAATACCCCGGACAAGCCGTACCGCAAGTCTGCCAAAACGGTAGGGGACGTTATGGGGAATTATCATCCCCATGGTGACTCTTCCATCTACGAAGGTATGGTGCGGATGGCACAGCCCTGGAAGATGGGCCATGTGCTAATAGACGGACACGGGAACTGGGGCTCGATGGACGATGACCCGGCAGCAGCGATGCGTTATACAGAAGCGCGGCTGTCACCGATCGCGATGGAGATGATGCGCGATATCGAGAAGCGTACGGTGCTGTTCAAGGATAACTTTGACAACACGGCCAAAGAGCCAGTCGTTGTGCCCTCCCGTTATCCGAATCTGCTGGTCAATGGGACCAGCGGCATTTCAGCCGGCTTTGCGACGGAAATTCCACCGCATAATCTGCGCGAGGTAATTGACGCGTGCATCGCAGTCATGCAGAAGCCGGATATTGAACTGGAGGATATCATGACCTTTATCAAAGGCCCTGATTTTCCGACAGGCGGCACGATTATGGGCGGCGACGGCATTATGGATGCTTACCGCACCGGGAAAGGGCGCATCTATTTGCGCTCCAAGACGGAGATTGAAACGCTCCGGGGCGGGAAGCAGCAGATTGTGATTACCGAGGTACCGTTCCAGATCGTCAAATCCCGGCTGGTCACTTCAATGGAGAATATCCGGCTGGAGAAAAAGATCGAAGGCATCGCAGAAGTCCGAGATGAGAGCGGACGTGATGGCCTGCGGATCGTAGTCGAGCTGAAGAAGGAAGCGGATGCCCAGGGGATCCTAGCCTATCTGCTCAAAAAAACAGATCTTCAGATCACTTATAATTTCAACATGGTGGCTATTGTCAACAAGTCTCCGCAGCAGCTTGGTCTAAAAGCCATCCTGGAGGCTTATATTGCCCACCAGCGCGAGGTGGTTACCCATCGCACGCGGTTCGATCTGGAAAAAGCAGAAGACCGTGCCCATGTGCTGGAAGGACTGGTTAAAGCCCTGAACATTCTGGATGAGGTCATCGCCGCCATCAAGGCGTCGAAGAACCGCCAGGATGCCCAGAATAATCTGGTCTGGATGTTCGGTTTCAGCGAAAGACAGGCAGACTCCATTCTCACCTTGCAATTGTACAGACTAACCAATCTGGAGATTCATTCACTCCAGAAGGAGCTGGACGAGATGCACGCGCGTATCGCTGTGCTTCAGGGGATTCTGGACAGTGATAAGAAATTGATCGCTGTAATCCGGAAAGAGCTTATTGAAATCCGCGATAAATACGGTATAGACCGCCGCTCCCTCATTCAGGGTGAAGTCGAGGAGCTTAAGGTCAGCCTTGAAGTGCTCGTGAACGCCGAGGATGTCCTTGTTGCTCTTTCGGCTGACGGGTACATCAAGCGTACCGGCATGCCATCCTTCACACGTTCAGGCGGTGAACGGCATGCTTCGGGCGTGAAGGAAGGCGACCATATCATCAAGCTGATGGACCTCAATACCCGGGACAGTCTGCTTGTGTTCACCCGCAAAGGGCAGTATTTCCTGCTGCCGGTGCATCAGATACCGGAGTTCAAGTGGAAGGACCCCGGAACAGCGATTGTGAACGTGATAGCTCTTGCCAAAGGCGATGGAATTGTCACCATTCTCCCAGTCGGCAATATGGAGGATACTCAGGCCAGCCTGGTCTTCATCACCCGTAAGGGGCAGGTCAAGCGTACCGAGCTCAAGGAATACTCTACGAGCCGTTCAGGGGCTGTTGCGGCATGCAAAGTGGCTGATGGGGATGAGATCATCACAGTGGCCCTGAGCAGCGGTGACAAGGAGATCGTGCTGGTGACCCGTGAGGGGATGAGCATCCGCTTCTGCGAGAGCGAAGTGAACCCTATGGGCCGTGTGGCCAGTGGGGTAAGGGGAATTCAATTGCGTGAAGGAGACGAAGTGGTCTCTTGCTTCTGGGTCAGTGAAGATGAAGGCGAAATCCTGTCGGTAACCGAAATTGGCTATGCCAAACGTACCCTGCTGCTGGATTACCCGTCTCAGAGCCGTGGCGGAAAAGGGTTGCCAACCTTTGAATTCAAAGAGGGCAAGCGAGTCCGTCCGAACGGCAGCAGAATTTCAGGTGCCTTCTATTGCCGCGAACCACTTGAACTGGTGGCATTAACCCGTGATGGATCAATGTATACCTTCTCCTCTGAATCGGCTCCGCTCGGCGAACGGCGTTCGATAGGCAAGCAGCTGGTGTCTGTTGAGAAAAAGGACGAGATTATAAGCCTTTTCCCGGCAATTAAATAGGTATAGGCTTCATAATGACTGCAAGTTATGAAGAAATAAACGGTGTCCCGAATCTCCTTGTGGAGAATAGGGACACCGTTTTATGATAGATATACCGTACGTTAATCTTAGTTCAAAGGATGCATTTCTGTATGGCTTTGGGTTATTTATTTTTCCCTTTTGCAGGAAATGGAATTTTTCTCGCGAAAATGTAGATATGGCGACCCGAAAAGATACCATCCTTATTGATCAAGTAGAAACGGCTTCGCTGTCCTTATCACGACGGTATCCGTTACAGCGAGAAATATAAGGATAATTTATTGTGTGAAACATATAAATTCTTATATTTCAAGAAAGGAAGGAATACGTGTGCACTCCACTGAATTCAGTAAGATCTGGCATAAAATATTAAAGGATTATAAGTTACATATGGACAGCAAGCTTGCCCCTACACTTACAGACGCCCAACTCACTGTACTGGAATTACTGCAGGAACGTGACGCGATGAAGCCTTCTGATCTGGCTCCGCATCTGGCGACCAGCCCTGCAGCAGTAACGATGCTACTGGACCGGATGGAGAAGCATGGTCTGATTGTCCGGGAGCGTGATGCTGCTGACCGGCGAATCGTATGGGTAAGTATTACGAAGACGGGCAAGAAAGAGACCGAACGCGGACTTCAGATCCGCAGTGATTTTTTTGCTGAGGCGCTGGACCCCATCTCTTCCCATAATCAGCAGCTCCTCCTGTATCTGATGGGGAAGATGGTGGTGACACCAACACCAACATCAACATCAACATCGGCACCAACACCGGCACCCGAGGGCTCAACCCCCTGACCAGTCAGGGTTTTAGAAAACCGAAAGCTCTTTTTCCAAAATGGTTGCTGCCCCACTTCTCCTGACCGCTACGGAACGTACAGCCTATAATTTCGCTTTAGCGTACTCTGCTAGACTAACGGGCCGTAGAACGTTTAATGCCCCTTCATCAAGCCTATTTCAGGTGATTATCCGTACATAACTCCTATGCCTTTTACATGATAAAAGCGGGCAATCAGCCATATAATGCCTATATCACATACAAAAAGCAGGCCTCCGTTACCGGATGGCCTGCTTTTGTGTATGCTGCGACCACAAGCTCCAGGGATGAGTCTGCGGCGGCAGAGAGATCAATTCAACTTCTTCTTTGGTGACGGGGTGGGGGAAGCCGACAAGTGCGGACCACAGAGCAATCTGCTGGCCGGGCTTGTTCACAGCGGCCCCGTATTTCTGATCACCATACAGGGGACAGCGAATGCCGCTGAGCTGTACACGGATCTGGTGGGAACGTCCGGTGAGCAGGTCGATCTTCAGCAGACTGTAGCCTTCGGCACTGCCGAGCACCGTATAGTCCAGAATAGCTTCCTTGCCGCCGGGTGTCCCCTGGCGTACAATCGTCACTGTATTGGTCTTGGCATCCTTGAGCAGTGTATGGACCAGGCGGCCCTTCGCAGCTGGAGGCTTGCCGTGAACCACGGTCAGATAGACTTTATGGAAGCTGTGGGAGCGGACACTCTCGGACAGCCGTGAAGCGGCTTTGGAGGTCTTGGCGAAGATCATGGCTCCTCCAACCGGACGGTCCAGCCGGTGAACCAGGCCCATATATACATTGCCCGGTTTGTTGAAGCGCTCCTTCACGTCCTCCTTGAGCAGGCTTAGCAGATCAGGATCACCTGTTGCGTCCTCCTGCACCGGAATATTGACAGGCTTCACGATGCCAAGCAGATGATTGTCTTCGAAGAGGATCTCGAACCGGGAGCTTCCGCTGCCGGATTCGCCCATCGTACCAGGTGTCATTTCTGACATGGTTTACGCCTCCCAGCGGCCCAGAATACCGCAAGGCAGGTTCATACCGGAGGCAGTAATCGGCAGGCCGATTTCACCGGAGGTCAGCTTGCCGCCATAGCGTTTGCCCATCGTCATCGAGAGCATGTTGCGCAGAACGGTTGGAGAAATACCGGTCGTGTAGGAGTTAATCAGCATGAACAGCGGTCTGTCGCTCATAATCTCCATACAGCTCTCCAGGAACGGATACAGGCTTGCCTCCAATTTCCACATCTCACCGCCGGGGCCTCTGCCATAAGAAGGCGGGTCCATGATGATCGCATCGTATTTACTGCCGCGGCGCTGCTCACGCTGAACGAATTTGAAGACATCGTCGGTAATGAACCGGACCGGACGTTCTGCCAGACCGGACAGCTGTACATTTTCTTTTGCCCATTGGACCATGCCTTTGGCAGCATCCACGTGAACGACAGAAGCACCTGCGCTGGCGGCAGCCACAGTAGCCCCGCCGGTGTAGGCAAAGAGATTGAGCACTGAAATCGGACGGCCCGCTTCAGCGATCTTGTCCATCATCCAGCGCCAGTTGGCCGCCTGCTCGGGGAATAGTCCGGTATGCTTAAAGTTGGTGGGACGCAGGTGGAAATTCAGCTTCCCGTAGCTGATTTTCCAATCGTCAGGAATAGTCTTCTTCATTTCCCACTGTCCGCCTCCAGCGGAGCTGCGGTGATAATGTCCATGCACATCGCGCCATTTCGCCGTCTCATTCGCAAGCGGCCAGATGATTTGCGGGTCCGGACGGCGCAGGATGATATCTCCCCAACGCTCCAGCTTTTCTCCGCCGCCAGTGTCGATTACTTCGTAGTCCTTCCAATCACTTGCTATATACATGATTAATCCATCCTTCAAAAAGTCATTTAGCCTTTATTGTACAACATTTTGCCTTGCAGCTACAATCTAAATGGTTGCAAAGCTGCGACTATTCTTATTTTGCCCCAATACTCATTTATGAATAATAATTCCAATAATTGAAGAGATCAGGGAGGATGATATCGCAGATAAAAAAATTCGCAGCGGAATATAGATAGCTGTAATTCTGGCGCTACTGGCAATGATTGTGTATGATCAAAGAATTAAATGAATGGAGGCGGAATCGGATGTTTGACCTTTCCCAGCTGTATTATCCTATTACGGCAAAACCTGCCGGAGCCGGTGAGGTAATGCCCTGCAAGGCATTGCGGTCATATATCCGCTGCTTCTGGGGAACTGCAGCCCTGCCAGAGACAAGTGGACTCTTACCAAAGACCGCCCTAATTGGCGAGTCAATTTCGTTATCTCCGGAGCCGGAAGTAATTATCCCGGATACGTGTATGGATATTATTTGGGAATGGGATGAGCGTACGGGAGAATCCGAAGGCTTTTTTTGCGGGATCAATGATGCGCCGTTTGAAGTGGGACAAGCCACGGAGTCAACCGGCAGAGTGTATTTCGCTATCCGTTTTCATTTCTGGGCCGTGCATTTGTTCGCGGATGAGCACCTCAGGGATGTCCTTAATGTTCATGTTCCGGTGGAGCAATATTTCGCTTCTTTTCGCAGAGAACTGGGTCACAGGCTGGGCGCTTCCCTTACCTACGCAGAACGTATCACTGTGGCGGAAGAGTATCTGCTTAAGCGTCTGGAACGGACCGTGCATAGCCGGGATAGCTTGCTGAACGCCGTCTACAGTATTCTTAAGCAGAGAGGTGTCGTTGATGCCAGGGCGCTTGAGAGCACTGCAGGGGTAAGCAGCCGTCAACTGGAGAGGCTTTTCCGCGAGTACATTGGTCTTTCTCCGAAAAAGACAGCAGATCTGGTCCGCTTTCAAAATGTATGGCTTGATTTATATCGTTCACCTCCGCCAGCAAGGGCGATGCAGGATATGGTATACGATTACCGCTACAGCCACCAGTCGCATATGATCAACAGCTTCAAGAAGTTTGCCGGCAGAACGCCGCTGGAGGCTTTGGCTTATGCGCGGAGGTAGATGTCGTTTTTTTGCAATACAAAAATGGCAGCAGCGGGTACACTGTTGTAAGCGGGCCAATGTGCAGTTGGATAATAATCTTAAAGGAGTGCGAACCGATGATTTCTTCTTTTGAAGGCATTAACCTGTATACCAAGGATACGGCCGCTTTGGCTAAATTTTATGCTGAACTGCTGGGGGTTCCAGTTCCTTTTGAGGGATTTGGCAATTATGACGGCGCGAAGATCGGTTTTGACCGGGGTCTGCCAGGGCTGATTATCTGGGATGAGAACAAATGGGGCAAGCACACCACTGGAGTTGTTAATCTGGTGTTCTCCTGCAGTAGTCTGGACGAGACCTATGAGCAGCTGAAAGCCCGGGGTCTGGATTGTCAGCCGCCGGCCACCATGGAGTATGGGGGAAAAGAAATGAACTTCCGTGATCCGGACGGCAACGGGATTACCCTGCTGGAAGGCGCTTATTGAGCAAGACATACCATTTGTGAAAAGCATATGATCGAAGCGTTGAACGCGGGCTCTATCCGGTAAGGGAACCGGAGGGCCTTTTTTTTGCGTGCTTAATATTGACAATGAGAATCATTATCAAATAGAATGAAGGAAGTAATACTTGGTTTGAATTTTAACTTGTATGAACCGTATAACATTGTGTTTACTTTGGGAGGAAACCATACATGGCTAAGGTGCTTGTAGCATATGCCAGTTTGACTGGCAACACGGAAGAAATAGCTGAACTGATTGTGGAGGGGATACGCCAGGCCGGAGGTGAGGCTGTTCTGAAATCGGTCACCGACTGCAATGCGGATGAGATCAAAGCCTATGAGGCTGTACTGCTGGGGGCATATACCTGGGGAGATGGCGAGCTGCCGGATGAATTCCTGGATTTCTATGAAGAGATGGATGACCTGGATTTGACAGCCTGCAAGGCTGCAGCCTTCGGAAGCGGAGATACGGGCTATGAAATTTACTGCGGTGCGGTGAATCAGATTGAGGAGAAGCTGAGGGAGCGCGGAGCAGAAATTATTCAGGAAAGTCTGAAGATTGAATACGGGCCTAACGCAGCGGAAAAAGAAGTCTGCCGCAGCTTTGGCCGCCAATTTATCGAAACCTGCGCGGCGGTATCTTAGGAATGGGCGGCGCGGCGGGAAGCAGGACAGCAGGGAAACGCGATGCATATGCCCTGCAATACAGCCGGTTGAATGATTTTCGTATGGAGCATATTATGCTGGGAGGAGCGGGAATTTCCGGCAGCGGGCCATCCACCGGGCTGCCGCGCTGGAGGCAGCAGGTGCAGTATGCGGTTGGGCATACGCTGAATGACTTCTACAGTCTGCAGCCCGAGGTGCGCAGGGAAACGCCGATTCAGTTCCTGCTGGAGCGGCGTTGGCCGCCCAAAGGGGATGCTTTTCCATCGTTGCTGCACTATTGGGAGGTCAAGACAGCCGTCGCCGACGAACTGATGCGGATCGTTAGTGTGAATCATCTGCTGGAGGTCCCGGTGCTGCTCTATGAGCAGTGGCATGTACCGGTACCAGTGCTTGATATCGAGCTGGCGATGATTTTTCAGCTGGCTTGGCACTCTATAGTTCCAGGACGCTGCCTCAGCATCCAGAAATTTATGGTGAACGGAAATGAAGACGTAATCACCGGATTTTTGCATATGGCTAATGTGTTCTGCCATCAGGCTTATGGGATGCCGGCCGAGAAGGTGGAGGTCTATTCTCTCCTGGACAGCCGCCGGCATATATTTGATGGTGCGGGAATCCCGCTCCAGGAATCCATGGATTATGTGCGGTTATTGTCCGTATTCCTGGGGCGGGAGGAGTCTGCAGGGAAGCTGCTGAAATACGGAGTGCGCAGAAGCGAACAGGAAGAACTGGTTCACCGGGGGTATGGGTTGATGTGAGCGTGAGTCTGCCTGCAGTATAGCCTGCGCTTGCAAGCAGACGGCCAAGGCGATATGGTTAAGAACAGGGGGTGTTCAAAACCATGCCGGAACCAATCAAAACATATAACACCGCTGTGGAGGCCACGCTTGAGGTAATCGGCGGCAAGTGGAAGCCGGTGATCCTATTTTTTCTTACCTTCGGCAAGAAACGCAACGGTGAGTTCATGAGCCTGATGCCTGTTATTACCCAGAAGGTGCTGACCCAGCAGCTGAGAGAGTTGGAAGAGGACGGCGTTATCCAGCGGACTATATTCAATGTAGTGCCTCCCAGAGTCGAGTATGAGCTGACCGATTACGGCTGGAGCCTCAAGGAAATTCTGCACCTGATGTGCAGGTGGGGCGATACCCATATTGAGCGGGTCTACGGTGATCAAGCCGCTGTACTGGCCCAGCCGCAAACGAAAGAATAAAGAAGCCTGACCCGGAAGGATGGGGTCAGGCTTTTCACGCTGTTTAGGGCTTAATGAATTTGGAGGTTACGGGATGATTTTACGGCTGCGGAAATCTGCAAAGATACGCATGAACATCGCTTCGGTATCGATGAATTCATGGAATCCGAACCGCCGTGCCTTGCTTCCATCGGCAAAAAAATCATAGTCCCAGGAGAAGACAAAATCTCCGAATCCCCATGACGAAACGTCCTGGTAGCTGTTCGGCTCCAGCCCGTATTTCTCTACCATGTCATTCCACAGCTGTTCCTTGTCCTCCATCACTACCGAGAGAGACATGGGCAGCGGCGGTGCGGTATCGAGCCCGAAAAAAGCCGCAATCTTCGGCCAGAGTTCATCCCAGCGGAACAGGTCGCCATTAGTAATGTTGAAGGCCTGATTGGCGCAGCGGATGTCTGTCGCCGCCCATACGGTTGCCTGGGCAAGCAGGCCTGCATCCGTCATTTCCAGCAGACTATGGTAGGCACCCGGCTTTCCGGGGAACCGGAGCGGAAGTCCCAGCTCCTTCGAGAGGGAGGCATAGACAGCGATGACCATTGCCAGATTCATCGGGTTGCCGAGAGCGAAGCCGCAGACCACAGACGGCCGGATCGCCGACCAGGTCCAGGATTTGCCCAACTGCTGCTTCTCCAGGAAGTTCTGTTGATCGATATTGAATTCTGGCGGCATATGATTGGCATCTGTCTCCCGGGCAGGGGTTTTGAAGGGTCCCAAATGGGCTCCATACACCTTATAGCCCTGCATCAGGCTGATGTGCTGCAGATGATGGGCACGGGGCTCAATGGCCTCAACAACATTCACCAGCATGGCCAGATTCGGAGGGACCAGCTCCGCCCAGGTTGGTCGCTCCTGATAGGCGGCGTAAAAGATATGCGTCACCTCCGGCAGGGCCTCAAGCCTACGTCGTGAGTCCTCAGGACTCAGCAAATCGGCCGCGATGTAGCGCACACGGCTTGTATCTTCTCCGCCCCGGCGTGAAATTCCGATAATATCCCATTCAGGCAGGGTTACCAGGTATTCGATCAGATTGCGTCCGATCACTCCGTTTGCACCAACAACCAGTGCGGTTTTACGTATTCCAGCGTCATCTAGTCTCATAAGCGGGTTCTCTCCTTCAACTTGTGTATGCCCTCATTATGTCTGCTGGACAGGGGAGCGGATAGTACGCACTTTGAGGTTATATAGGCACCTGTAAGTAACAATGACTCCTTCTATGAATTGTGCGGATACCAAAGGATACGTAAAAGCACCCTTCCTTAAGGCACTGTGCCAAAAGAAAAGGTGCTGTTCAGATTGTGATATGCTTTAGCCGATATAGCGGAAATAATCCTGTTTGTTCAGAATGACGAAGCCGCAGCTTTCATACAGCTTCAGTGCATTAGGATTGTCGAGAGCCACTTCCAGATTCACACCGTTGTAATTGTGCCGTTCCCGTTCAATCGTCTGCAAAAGCGCGCTCCGGCCTATACCCAGTCCACGCAGCTTTTTGTCCACCGTAAACCCGTAGATCCAGGTTTCGTTGTCCTCCGTCCATAGCCGCATCTTGCCGGCGGGCTGTCCATTCATTTCAATCACGATGTGTTCCTGCTGATTGTCATTCATCTGCAGTGTGTACATCTCTGCGGCGTCCTCCCGCGACATATCGAATCCTCCGCAGTCCAGCTCGACCAGAATATCAGCATCTTCCTGGCGTGCAGGCCGCAGGACTATGGTTCCTGCGGCTGAACTGGCTTCGACTGAACCTTGTGGTACAGCAGCCCCATCCCATTTCATCTGATATTCCGCATGGTTGAATGCCAGGGGCAGGGTCTTCAGATAACCGGCTGCCGAGGCCGAACTTGCCGGGGCATTGAGCAGCAGTGTTCTGATATTACTACGTTTGATGATGCTCTGAGCCCGTTCCCATAGTGAGGTGAAAATGCCTCTGCGCCGGAATCCCGGCCGCACCATTCCGCAGATTTCCATTTCGCCGGCGAATCCGTACAGACCTATAAAACCAATTAGTTCTTCTTCCTCATAAGTTACCAGCCATTCGGCTCCCCCGGATTCTGGAGACATACGCAGCATGTCCCAATTGAGCTTCAGGCTGATCCCTTCATATTGCTCGCAGCGCTGCTGCAATTGCTCTATATCCCTTAATGTATCAGCTGTAGTCAAACGCATATCCTCCTGAAAATTTAATCCCGCAATGGTCTCAATAACCGGGTTCAGCTGCTGAGAACATCCCCGTATTCCGCATGTTTCTTGAATTGATGTGCAGCATAAGGGCACTGGGGTACAATCTTAACCTGTTCGGCGCGGGCTTTATCCACAACCGCACGCACTAGCTTCTCACCGGCACCTTGGCCTCGCAGATCTTCGGAGACAAAGGTGTGGTCAATCACCCAATTCCCTGTGGCCTCTTCCGTTCTGTATGTAATCTCGGCAAGGTCCTTACCGTCACCAGCAATATAAAAACGTCCTTCTCCCTGTTCAATCTGTCCCATATTCTTCACTCCAATCAGGTTATTGTGACTATATTTTACTACCGTGATCTGGAAAAAGCGAGGATATGGACATGCAGATGTATGTAATTAGGTTACACATATATAACTCTAAGGGTCAGATAATCTATATAACTTGCGCATGCTCTGTAAAATACCATAAGATTACACTAACGCTGTGATGAATAGAAGTTGCATCAGGGGGAATGGCCATGGAGTATGAGGTTGAGGTTCAGTTTGAGCCGGTTTTTGAACTGGTATGCAGTATACATACGTTTATATGCAAGAAATCCAATAAGAAGATGGATCTGGGCGCCTCATGGTCTGCTGATGTGGCAGGCAGGCTTAGCCCGGAACTGCTGTCCGCTTTGGACGAGACAGACCTCGGTAATGACTGGAAGCTGCTGAATTTGCTGATTCACCAATGTCCGGTGAAGGAGAGCGTAGATCAGGTGCTGGAATGGTTGCAGCATTTGCCGGTAGGAGAGATGTACGAGACACTTGCAGAATACGTCAGCGTGTTCCCGGTGCAAATGGATCAATTCCGCAGCCGGATGCATTTTCTGCTGTCTGAGTGGAACAGGCAATATTTCAGGGACTGCAGTCCGGAGATCAGCGGCAGACTGCGTCAGCACGCGGACGAACGAAGCCTGGAGCTGGACAAGAGTGCTGTTTCTGATTTTGTGAACAGGACAACGAACGGATTTTATTTTCTTCCGGTGGACGGATTGCGCAAGCTGGTGCTGATCCCGCAGTTCCATTTTCAGCCTGCCAATATTATTTACAGCTTCGGTCCACTGACAATTTGCCATTATGCGGCGAGAGTCTCGGTAACAGACGAAGAGATTTCACCTTTTATGTACAGAACTTTGCGCAGTCTGGGTGAAAAAAGCCGTCTGAAGATTCTACAGTCGCTGGGCGGCGGACGCAGAACCTTTACCGAAATCGCCAAGCAAGCCGGAATCTCCAAGGGGATTGTGCATGACCATATCTTCAGCCTGCGCTGTGCGGGCCTGCTGAATGCCTATATCGAGGGGGAGAACGTTACCGCCTACAGTCTGCGTCTGGAAGGAATTCACCGGATGAATGAGCAGCTGTTCGAATTTTTAAAATAAACTTAACGCCGTTTGAGCGGTATTACACCAAGTCAAAGTGATCTCTTAGGGGAGAGAATGCTTTGGCTTTTTGTTTTGCAGGTTTTCGCATAAATTCTGTTTGTGAAGAAAAAATATTTAGTTCTCTCTTTACAGAACCACAATAAATTCCTATAATGTGAACTATCGGTCTTAAACATACTTAGTGGGTAGGAATTATAAGTATTAAAATTTGGTGAGAAAAGAGATGATTTATTATGAGAAAAAGTACGCTTGTATTGTCCACGCTGCTGATTACAGGTTCAATGCTGCTTGCGGCCTGCTCGGACAATAACAACAGCAATACAGCGTCGGGGAATACTCCGGCGTCTGCAACAGCTGACTCGGGCGGGACGGCTGGAACGGAGGCGACAGCATCCCCGGCGCCAGTATCAGCGGGTGCGCTAAGCGAACCTTTTACGGCAACGGATTTAACCAAGCTTCCGGCTGTAGCCCAGAACCGCACAGATACGATTATCGTTGGCCTTACGGATCCCAGCGGGGCATTTACACCTTATTTTCAGGAGAGCGGCTATGACGGCAATGTATCCTCCCTGCTGTATGCTTCCCTGGTAACTGTGGATGACAAAGGGGTCCCAACGCCTGAGCTTGCCGAGAGCTGGGATGTATCGGATGATCAGCTTACATACACCTTCCACTTAAGAAAAAACTTGAAGTTCAGCGATGGTTCGCCGCTAACAGCAGATGATGTAGCCTTTACCTGGACGATTCAATACGACAAAGCCTATGACGGCGGCTCCTCATTGCCTTCCCTGAATGTGAAGGGCGGCAAAGCCTATAAAGAGGGCACGGCCAAAACAGTCGAAGGCATCAAGGTCATTGATCCGCAGACGATCTCAGTGACACTGGAGAAGCCGAATGCGACGGCGCTGGTGACACTCGGCTCTAACGTGCTGTCCAAGGCTTACTATGGCAAGGACTATAAGTTCGGCCAACTGGACTATATCAAGAAGCTGCATGAGCACCCGCTTGGCGACGGACCTTACAAGCTGGAGAAATTCCTGCCTGGGCAGGAAGTGCGCCTTACGGCCAATGAGAATTATTTCAAAGGCAAACCTAAGACGGAGCATTTCATCTACAAAACATCGGAAGGCGATGTCTGGCAGTTCCTGGAGACCGGAGAGGTTGATTATGCCTCTTTCAGTGCCTCGGAAGAGAATATTGAGAAGCTGAAAGCACTTGGATTTGTGAACATCATTCCTTATACACCAAGCACTTATGGCTACATGCAAGTCAACCTCAAGCATGAGCAGCTTAAGGATAAAGAGGTCAGACAGGCGATTATGTACGGGCTTGATCGTCAGAGCATTTATGTTGATGCCCAGCAGGGAGCAGGCGCCATTGCCAATATTCCGGCTTCGCCAATCTCCTGGGCCTATACCGAGGAAGGCATTAATCCTTACAAATATGATCCGGAAAAAGCCAAACAACTGCTGGATGCAGCCGGCTGGACCGTAGGTGCAAATGGAATTCGCGAAAAAGGCGGCAAGCCGCTGTCCATCCATTATCTCGGCTCCAAAAGCAAGAACACCGATATTTTCATCGCTGTAGCCAAGGAGAATTTTGAAGCACTTGGCATTGAATTCCAGCCGGAGGTCTTTGCAGACTTCAACTCACTGGTGTCCAAGGTGGAAGGCGGAGACTATGATCTGGTATCCTTCTCGACCAGTATGCTGACCGATCCGGCTGACGGGTTCATGCAGTTCTTTGACGGGGAAATCACCGATTATGATAATCCGAAATTCCTTGAACTGTACAACAAAGCGCTTGCTACAACGGATATTGAACAGCGCAAGGCCGTATACAAGGAGCTGTACCAGCTTTTCAATGATGAGCTGCCGATTCTGTTCACCAGCTACAAAAAAACAGTCTATGCCTACAATGGACGCATCCAGAATCTGACGGTCAGCCCGTTCATCGGGCTTGCCGGAAGCCTGCCGGAGTGGACGCTGAAATAATTACACATTCGTCCCTTGCTTCAGCTGTCATGGGCAGGGGACGATCCATAAGGAGCGGGTCATGAGTACCTATCTGACGAAAAGACTGCTGTACATGCTCGTTATTCTGTTTGCGGCCTCGCTGCTGATCTTCTGTCTCTATGCCTCTACACCCGGGGATTTCATTACAGGAAATATTAAGCTGACTGCGGAACGCAAGGCAGAACTGCGGGAAATCTACGGCCTCAACAAGCCGATGCTTGAACGCTACGGCATCTGGATGAACAATGCTTTTCACGGGGATTTCGGGTATTCGCTTGCCCAGCAGAAGCCGGTGCTTCAGTTGTTCAACGATTATATTTGGAATTCTTTTTTGCTGGCCGCCGTGTCCACTTTTCTAACTTGGGTGATTGCGGTCATTGTGGGGGTAATCTCGGCCTATAAGCAGTATTCCTGGTTCGATACGCTGGTGATGGTGGCTATCTTTGCTGCAATGTCGCTTCCGTCCTTTTTTATCGGCTTATTCCTGATCAAGATTCTGGCTGTGGATCTGAAGTGGCTCCCGCCGGGCGGGATGATTACAACGGGCAGCAATGCCACGGGGCTGGCATATCTGAAGGAAGTGGTGCGGCATATGGCACTCCCGGTTGTGGTGATGACCTTGCTCGGCTTGGGCTCGCTAACCCGTTACTTCCGCAGCAATATGATTGATGTGCTGAAGCAGGATTATATCCGCACAGCGCGGGCCAAAGGGCTGAAGGAGCGGAAGGTGCTGTTTACCCATGCCCTGCGCAATGCTCTGCTGCCGGCGATTACACTAGTCGGCTTCGAGCTCCCGGCACTGTTCGGCGGCTCGCTGATTATCGAGCAAATCTTCAACTGGCCGGGGATCGGCCAGCTGTATATGAAGTCCTTCGGGCTCCGTGATTATCCGCTGCTAATGGGCTTTACCATGTTTATTGCCATTCTGACCGTCATCGGAACGCTGCTCTCGGACATTTTGTACCGGGTTGCCGATCCGCGCGTCCGGTTATAGGGAGGAGGATACCATTTTGGAAGCTAACAGCAGGATGACCGGGCTGCACGAATCACGGGTACAGAGGCAGAAGTCCTCACTGTTCAGACAGTCACTGAAGAGGCTGATGAAGAACAAGCTGGCGGTTGCAGGTTTTGGAGTGGTTGTGTTTATGTTTGTCTTATGTTTCATCGGGCCGTTCTTTTCACCATATACGGATAACAAAATTAATATGACCATGATGAACAAGGCGCCCAATCTGCAGCATTTACTGGGAACAGATGCACTTGGAAGGGACATTCTCACGCGGGTGATGCAGGCCGGACGGATTTCGCTCACGGTTGGTTTGGCTTCAATGGTGCTGTCCGTGTTTATTGGCGCTCTGCTCGGAGCAATAGCCGGTTATTACCGCGGTATCGCGGATCAGGTGATTATGCGGATCGCCGATCTGCTGATGACGATTCCCAGTCTGCCGCTGCTTTTTATCTTCGGGGCGCTGCTCTCGGAATGGAAGGTTAGGGCGGATTACCGGATGTATATCGTCATGCTGATGCTCAGCATTGTGAATTGGCCGGGACTTGCCCGGATGGTGCGGGGGCAAATGCTCAGCCTGCGGGAACGCGAATTTATGCAGGCGGCGGTAGTGCTGGGCCTGCGGGACAGCCGGAAGCTGTTCCATCATCTGCTGCCGAATGTAGTTCCGCTGCTGATCGTCATGGCTACACTCAACATCGGCGGAGCGATATTAAGCGAATCAGTGCTAAGCTTTTTCGGGCTGGGCGTCATGCCGCCTACGCCGACCTGGGGCAACATGATTGATGCAGCGAACAATATGATTGATTTTCAGGATCATCCGTGGCTGTGGATTCCTCCTGGACTGTCCATTTTTGCCACAGTGATTGCCATTAATATATTTGGTGACGGCCTCAGAGACGTGCTTGATCCCAAACAGAAAAGGTAGGTGGCCAGCTGCTGATGAAGCATTTAATGAATATAGAAGGTCTCAGTACCGTTTTCTATACAGAAGAAGGGAAAGTAGCTGCCGTTGATCATGTAAGCTTTCAGGTCCGAGAAGGAGAAACGGTATGCATTGTTGGTGAATCCGGCTGTGGCAAGAGTGTAACCGCTATGTCGATAATGGGTCTTGTGGAAGCGCCAGGCGGGAAGGTGGCTGGAGGGAAGATCGATTTTGCGGGTGAAGATTTGCTGGGGATGGACCCGAATACCCTGCGGGCGATCCGGGGCAATGAGATTGCCATGATCTTTCAGGAGCCAATGTCATCGCTGAATCCCGTGATGAAGATCGGGGAGCAGATCATGGAGCCGCTGATGGTGCATCTGAAGCTGAACAAGAAACAAGCACGTCTCCGGGCCATAGAGCTGATCACGCAAGTTGGCATTGCGCGCCCGGATCAAATCGCTGACAGCTATCCCCATGAATTAAGCGGTGGCATGCTTCAGCGGATCATGATTGCCATTGCCATCTCCTGTAACCCGAAGCTGCTGATTGCCGATGAGCCGACCACAGCGCTTGATGTGACCATCCAGGCGCAGATTCTTGATATGCTGAGGGAATTTAAAGCAAGCGGAGGGATGTCTATTCTGCTCATTACCCACGATCTCGGCGTTGTAGCCGAAATGGCCGATTACGTGATCGTGATGTATTCCGGCAAAGTCGTTGAAGAGGGTGGAGTCGTGGAGCTGTTCAACAATCCCAAACATCCCTATACAAAGGGGCTGCTGAAATCCAAACCGGTGGTGGGTCAGCGTTTGGAGGAGCTGTATTCGATTCCGGGCCAGGTGCCGAATCCGCTGGAGCTCGAGCCCTCCTGTTATTTCCATGACCGCTGCGAGCAGTGTCTGCCCGTCTGCCGCAGCCGCCAGCCGCAGCTTAAGGAGCTGGACGGCGGACAGAAGGCAGCCTGCTGGCTGTATGAGGAGGCGGAAGTCCATGTCTGAGGCATTACTTGAAGTTAATCATCTGAAAAAATATTTTCCGGTTACAGAAGGGCTGCTGAACCGCACGGTCGGACAGGTGAAGGCCGTGGATGACATCAGTCTTACCCTTCAACCTGGTGAAACCTTCGGACTGGTCGGTGAATCAGGCAGCGGCAAAAGCACAGTAGGACGGACAATTCTGCGTCTGACCGAAAAGACAGCGGGTGAAGTGAAGTTCAAAGGTCAGGATATCCACAGCCTCTCCTCTGCAGAGCTTCGTCTGCTTCGGCCACAAATGCAGCTGATTTTCCAGGACCCTTATAGCGCGCTTAATCCGCGTGTACGGGTGGGTGATGCGATCGGTGAAGCCCTGCTGGACCATGGATTATGCTCCAGGCATGAGGTGCGGGAGCTGGTGCTGGAATCACTCGATGCCTGCGGCTTGTCCGCTTACCACATTGACCGCTTCCCGCATGAATTCTCCGGAGGGCAGCGCCAGCGGATCGGCATCGCCCGGGCACTCATTCTGAACCCGGATCTGATCATTGCCGACGAGCCGGTTTCGGCGCTGGATGTGTCAATTCAGGCCCAGATTATCAATCTGTTCAGCAAGCTGCAAAGAAGCAAGGGAATGGCCTACTTGTTCATCTCCCATGATCTGAGTGTGGTCGAGCATTTATGCTCCCGGATCGGCGTGATGTACCTTGGTTCCATGGTGGAGACCGCTTCCCGGGACGAGCTGTTCCACAGCCCGCTGCATCCGTATACTAAGGCGTTGCTGTCTGCAGTGCCTGTGCCGATTCCTAGACTGAAACGGGAACGGATCGTGCTGAAAGGTGATATTCCAAGTCCGGCGAATCCGCCTTCCGGCTGCAAATTTCATACCCGTTGCCCGTTTGCCGTGGAGGTCTGTAAGGCGCAAACCCCTGTTTTCCGTGACGCCGGAGGCGGACATTTTGTGGCATGTCATTTGGTTTAGTTTAGATGAAAATGGATTAAAATTGAATAATACCCTATTTTGACTTGCCAGGTACGCAGTGCTATACTGATTCCAATGTAGGCATATATGGTTAATAAGAGACTAATTAGACCTGCATATCTAATGGGTCTTTTTTTATTTTGTGCCAAGAACTACTCAATGCAGCTAAGCTGACAAAACTTGGCGTATGCTTCCGAGGCAGTTTTTCCGAAGCTGAATCGCGGGTGTTGCGCTAAAAAAATTTTAGGAGGAATATCATGAATACCACAGTACGTTTGACTGAAAGATCCGGCTCGACCTCTTCACAGCGGAGCAAAGGCTTTGTACCGGTTGTCGTCTACGGTGCAGGTTCAGATAGCCAGTCCTTTACAGCAGATGCGAAGACATTGAACGAAATACTCGGCAAAAACCCCCGGGCCATCCTTAAGGTAGAACTCCCGGATTCCGGCTCCAAAAACGTGGTGATCCAGGAAGTGCAGCGCCAGCCGTTGTCCCGCAAGCTGCTGCATGTGGATCTTCACCAGATTGATATGAAGGCTGAACTGGTCACCAAGGTTGCTTTTCACTTCAGCGGAGATCCTGTAGGCGTGAAGAACGGCGGTATTCAGCAGGTAGAGCTGTATGAACTGGATATCCGCACCTTGCCGGACAAGCTGACCGCAACATTTGAAGTGGATATCACCGGCCTCGACATTGGGGACCAATTGCTGGTCTCGGACCTGCCGAAGCATGAGGGCTGGGAAGTGCTCACTCCCGAAGATACGCTGATTATCCGTATTGCACCTCCGGTAGCACTGGAAGAACCTGCTGATACAGATTCGGATACCCCGGCAGCTGCAGTAGCTTCCGAGGAAGCGAAGACAGTGGAATAACTCTAATCACAATTACATGGGCGTATAAATATACGTAACTAACAGGAGCAGACATATCCTTACCAAGGAGCTGTCTGCTCCTTTTTGTTGGCAAGGGGCCATAGAATAGTCTGGAAGAATGAGCGGAAATCCTCCTGAGGGCGGAGGTCCGCTGTATTGTTGTGGAATACAATCGGAAGTACAGGATGGGGATATGAGGCATTCGGTCAATCATTAGAGGGGGTCAGGTTATGGATCAGGCAACGGCGGCAGATTTAGTGATTGCCGGGATAGGCGGGGCAGCTGGAGGAACATACCATCATGTTAATCTGGAGGGAGTGAGCCGGATCGGCGGTCCGGTGCGCGCCCGAACTTTCAAGGGGAACGGCCTCATGAGGCTGGGGGGAAGCCTTACCGTAGATGAAATGGAGACGAATGGTGATCTCAAAGTAGGCGGAGGCCTGCAGATGGGAACGATGAAGCATGACGGGCTCCTGAAAATGGATGGCGGCCTGCGAGGAGAAAACTGTACATTGAGCGGGGTCATCGGTATCAAAGGAGACTGTGAGCTGCGGAATTTCACGGTTGAGGGTTCACTTACCATCAGCGGCTTCCTTAGCGCAGAGCATGTGGAGCTTGCGCTGCAAGGGCAGACCCGAGTGAAGAAGATAGGGGTAAAGAGCCTGGTAGTCCGCAAGGCGGGCTCGGGGGTCTGGAGTAAGCTTGCGGGTGGCGTTATACCAAAGCTCAGGGCAGAGCTTCAGACGAGTGTAATAGATGGTGATTTTATTGATTTGGAGTATACGACAGCGGATGTGGTAAGAGGGGCTATAGTTATTATCGGAGAAGGCTGCAGCATCGGCCGGGTGGAATACCGTGAAGGATTAACTGTACACCCTGGAGCCACAGTAGGGATGGAGGTGAAGACCGGTGAATGAAACAGAAGAGCGGACGAATCTGAAAGTACTGGGGAATTCAACCTCAGCGGGTGGATACTTCCTGGACGTGAAGGTGACCGGGGAATGCACATTTAATGGTGATGTGGATTGCCGGAAAATGACGCTGATGGGCGAAACCGAGGTCAATGGCAGACTGGTTATGGAGAGTATGAAGCTTACTGGTGAATGTGCCGTAAAGGGTGGTATTGAGGGTGAATCCATGCGTGGACAAGGGGATATCAAGGCTGCAAGTATTCACGTGGAGGGCATTAAATTCACTGGAAATCTTAGCGTCTCAGGCGATTGCGATGCAGAGGACATGCACATCAGCGGTGCACTCCAGGTACAAGGAGTGCTAAGCGCAGAGACATTGGAAATATCGCTGTTCGGTCCTAGCAGGGCAGCCGAAGTCGGAGGCGGAAGCATCAAGATCAAACGCAGTCTTGGCGGGAAGCTGATTCGTCCGGGACATCCGGGAAGTCTGCGGTTTACCGCGGGCCTGATCGAAGGAGATCAGGTGGAACTGCAGGGGACGACAGCAGGAACAGTCAGAGGCGGAAATGTTGTCATTGGTACCGGCTGTGAAATTGACATAGTGGAATACCGGGATTCTCTGGACATTCATAGGAATGCTACAGTAAGGAACCAAGTGAAGCTGTAAAGTAATCCATTAGAATCAAGGGATAAGGAGTGGAACCTGTGAGCTCAGCTTCAAAAACACCCAATCTGGGCATTGTCATTGCCGGTTTGCTGTTAGGTATACTTATGGCTTCTATGGACAGCACGATTGTCGCCACGGCGATGGGCAACATTGTCGGCGAGCTGGGCGGGATGGACAAATTTGTCTGGGTCACCTCGGCGTACCT
Organism: Paenibacillus sp. P3E; assembly: GCF_001909045.1. Classification (NCBI taxonomy): domain Bacteria; kingdom Bacillati; phylum Bacillota; class Bacilli; order Caryophanales; family Paenibacillaceae; genus Paenibacillus; species Paenibacillus sp. P3E. The sequence goes on from NZ_LVWH01000114.1 coordinate 107,769, forward strand.
GGTTGCCGAAATGGCGGGAATGCCCATTTTCGGCAAGCTGTCGGATATGTACGGCCGCAAAAAGTTTTTTATCTTTGGAATTATTGTATTTATGGCCGGCTCGGCGTTATGTGGTACTGCGGAGACAATTACCCAACTGGCTGCTTACCGGGCCATTCAGGGAATAGGTGGCGGCGCGCTGGTGCCGATTGCCTTTGCCATTATGTTCGATGCGGTCCCGCTGGAGGCACGCGGTAAGCTTGGCGGCGCTTTTGGAGCGGTGTTCGGTCTTTCCAGTATCTTCGGTCCCCTGCTTGGGGCTTATATTACGGATCATATTGCCTGGCAGTGGGTCTTCTACATCAACTTGCCGCTGGGATTGGTTGCTTTGGTTATGGTCGTGGGCTTCTACCGGGAATCGGTGGAGCATTCGAAGCAGCCCATTGACTGGCTGGGTGCAGGAACACTGCTTGGTGCAGTGATCAGCTTAATGTTCGCGCTGGAGCTGGGCGGCAAAGAATACGCCTGGAGCTCCGGGCTGATTCTGGGCTTATTCGCAGCGTTTGCCGTCCTGACGGTGCTGTTTCTGTTCACAGAGACGAAGGCAAAGGAGCCTATTATTTCTTTTGCCCTGTTTCGGCAAAGACTGTATGCCACCAGTATTCTGTGCGCCTTATTCAGCGGTGCGGCCTTTATCGCCGCCTCGGTCTATATCCCCATCTTCATCCAAGGCGTGCTTGGCGGATCGGCTACGAATTCAGGGCTGGTGCTGCTGCCGATGATGGTTGCCTCGGTCATCACAGCCTCAACTGGCGGTTTCCTGATGGCCAAAACCAGCTACCGCAGCCTGATGGTGCCGACACTGGCCCTGCTTGTACTGGGTACTGGACTTGTAGCAACGCTTGCACCGGATGCCTCGCGCCTCCTCCTGACGCTGTACATGATCCTCATTGGACTCGGTGTCGGGGCATCCTTCTCGGTGCTCGGAACAGCAGCGATCCATGGCCTGACACCGCAGCAGCGCGGTTCGGCCAGCGCGACCATGAACTTTATCCGTTCGCTCGGCATGACCATTGGAATTACGACCTTCGGGATCATTCAAAGCCATTATCTAAGCTCGAAGCTGTTAACTGATATAGGGTGGTGGAGCGGAGGAGATCCCTCAGGCGGCCCACTCAATTTTAAGGACCCGCATGCGCTGCTGTCCCCGGAGACCCGGGCTCAGATTCAACCGGAAATTCTGGACAAAATTACTAAGGGTCTGTCTTTCTCCATTACTACCACTTTCGCCTGGGCTGTCATACCAGCCCTGCTGGCGCTGCTGGCGGCATGCTTCATGGGCCGCCAGAGAATGGATGCTTCAGCGGAAGGGAAGGTACCTTCCGGACACTGAGACTGCCTGCGAAGCTAACCTTCGGAGAACGCTCTTATACCAGGCTGCTACTCCTCCCGTGAAACCAGAAAACGCAGGACAGTCTTCAGCTTCTCCGGCTGCGTTCTGCGGGCATCCGAGAGATATATTTCCCGGTGGGTCTTGGAGATCCGCCGAAGTCCTTGCTGCGCGCAATATTGCTCCATCTTGCTGAAGCTCGCCGGCTCATTATCGTAGGGTCCCGAATGCAGCATTTGTACACAAAGACCGTCTTCGTAGCTCCCGAAGGTGGCCCTATCCAGTAACGGCTGCGGCTTCGTGCGCTTAACCTTATCCACAATTTCGGCAGCAAGGGCAGGTGTGACAAAGTCCGGCTGCCGGATCATTATGGTGTAGACCAGCTCGTCCTTGTCGAGTCCTGCCTTCAAGCGTCCTTGTTCACTGAGATCCCATACACCTTCCAGGGGGAAGATGCTATATTCATGGTAGCCTTCGGGTGCCGGACCTTTTTTGGGCAGCATCTTGATGGCATAAGATAGGGAATACAGCACTCCAACCGCCTCAGCGAACGCTTCACTGTTAGGATTGCCTTCACCTGACAGCATGAAGTATGGATAAGCGGGCACCGTTATCAGCGTAGGTTCTGATGGGGGCAAATAGAACGCTTTTTCTTGTTTTTTCCACTCGTATTTCATGGATATCCCTCCGTAGTATATAGCGGCTGGCCGCTATGATTTATGATTGCCTTCAGAATACCATGCCTAACTGGACAGGTGTCTGTCATATTCATTGAAAGTGGATAATTAAACTCAGTGAAGGTAGAATGGAAAAGGAAGTGTCATATTCTGGAGTGAATGAGGAGGATATCCATTGATCATACAGGCTGAACTGGTGCTGGACGCCCAAGCGGAGCTTGGCGAGGGTGCCCATTGGGACCCTGAGGCACGAGAGTTGTTATGGGTAAATATTGAAGGGAAGCAGCTGCGGATTGTTGATTCCCGGACGCTGAATGAGAAGATCTATACCTTCACGCAAATGATCAGTGCGGCGGTTCCATCCGTTGGTGGCGGCTGGGTAGTCGCCTTGCAGGATGGGATCTACAAATTTCAAGAAGACGGGTCTCTGAAATTACTGGCCGCGGTGGAGACAGAGCTTCCCGGGAACCGGTTAAACGATGCGAAATGCGACAGCAAGGGCAGGTTGTGGTTCGGCTCCATGAGTATGGAGGACAAACGGGATGCGGGAAGCTTATATGTGATGGAGCCGGAAGGCGAAGTGCGTAAGGTGCTGTCTGGTATCGGAATTTCCAATGGCATGGCCTGGGACGATAGCCGTGGTCTGATGTATTACATTGATACCTTGACCCGGAGAGTCGATGTAATGGATTATGATCTGCAGAATGGCACTGTAACCGGACGCAGAACTGTGGTGGAGTTCCCGGAAGGCGCAGGCGGTCCGGATGGAATGACCGTTGACAGCGAGGGAATGATCTGGGTTGCCCATTGGAACGGCAGCTGTGTCTCACGCTGGAATCCGCACACCGGGGAGCAGATCGGGAAGATCGAAGTGCCCGCACCGTTCGTGACCTCGTGTGTTTTCGGAGGTGAACATCTGGACGAGCTCTATATTACCACTGCCCGGGTTGGCATGAGTGCTGAGGAACTGCAACGCTGGCCCTTAGCCGGCGGATTGTTCAAGGCGGACACGGGCGTGAAGGGAGTTAAGGGCAACCGTTTTGCAGGCTGAGATGCACAGCGGGAAGCCGTCCGTCCGGCTCTCCTGCTGATGAAGCATGAAGCCGGGGATACATAGGTGTAAGATGAACTGAGCTTGGAACGATATTCTGAATTTGGGGGAGGGACGGATATGCAGCTATTGAATTTTTGGGAATCAGGAACGCTGCGTCTCGGTGTAAAACAGGCAGAAGGCATCCTGGATGTGGCGGCGGCATTGCATGCGGTGCCAGAGCGGGCTGCAGAAGCTGTTCCGGCAACGCTAAGAGAACTGCTGGACGGAGGAGAGGCGGCGCTCGGCCGTTTACGCGAATTCGTGGGTAATCTGCCTGTCCAGGGCGAAGGCGCCTTTTATAAAGAGGAAGACTCGCTTGAATTCGCGCCTTGTGTGGCAGATCCCGGCAAAATCATTTGTATCGGGTTGAACTACCGCAGACATGCCGAAGAGACCGGAATGCCGCTGCCGGAATATCCGATTCTTTTCAGCAAATTTACGAATAGCCTGGCCGGACACGGCATGGAAGTTCCGCTTCCGGGCACCACGCAGAAGGTCGATTATGAAGCTGAGCTGGGCATTGTGATCGGTCGGACAGCCAAGAACGTAAGTGAAGAAGAGGCGCTTGATGCGGTGTTTGGTTATTTTGCTGCAAATGACCTGTCCGCACGTGATCTGCAGACGCGCACCAGCCAGTGGCTTGCAGGCAAATCGTGCGACCGGTTTGCTCCAGCCGGGCCTTATGTGGTAACGAAAGACGAGGTGGAGAATCCCGGTTTACTGCGCATTAGAAGCTCGGTGAACGGGGAGGTCCGGCAGGACTCCAATACCTCGGATATGATCTTCAATTGCCAGCAGATCATCAGCTACATCTCCGGTTGCATGACGCTTACGCCAGGGGATATCATTCTTACAGGAACCCCGGAGGGGGTTGTGATGGGATATCCGCCGGAGCAGCAGATTTACCTGCAGCCGGGTGACGAGGTTACGGTGGAGATCGAGAAGCTAGGGAGTCTAACGAACCGCATGATTGCTGACAAGGCTTAAGTGGGGAGAGGCGATGCAGAGAGACAAGCGCTGCACCCTCGCGTTCGCATGGATATAGGAGGTAAATAAGAAGGAACTGTTCATTTGCAGAGCTTGCAGATGGCCGGTTCCTTTTTTTTGACAGCAATAAATGTAACGGGAAATTGGTCCACTGACCTGTGAAAATGGTCCGGAACTGTATTACCGCTCTCGCAGAAGGCCTACCGGCCCTCTCTCCCGGCGAAGATTCGTTATGCACTAAGATGAAAGCGTAAACAAAAATCCGGGTAGAGGAGATTTGATATGGGGGTACCTTCAGGCGAGCTGCTCCGCGGTGTGGGTCCGGTCCGGCCATCCCGCAGGAAGCTGCAGAATAAATACAAACTGTTTCTTATGGCGCTTCCTTTTCTTGTAGTGACCTTTGTTTTCTATTATCTGCCGGTTAGCGGGTGGATCTACGCTTTTTATGATTTCATCCCCGGTATTCCGCTGTCGGACACGCCGTATGTAGGGCTGAAGTGGTTCAGGACCATTGTTGCCAATCCTACCCAGACAGCAGAGGTGCTGCGCGTACTGAAGAATACGGTAGCCATGAGTTCACTCGGGCTGGTGACTTCCGTCTTTCCGGTTATTTTCGCTATTCTCCTTACGGAGATACGGGCAGGCTGGTACCGCAAGTTCGTGCAGACGCTGACGACGATACCGAATTTTATCAGCTGGATTCTGGTCTATGCCCTGGCCTTCTCACTGTTCTCGGTCGACAACGGAGTGGTGAACCACATTCTGATACAGCTGGGCTTCGTGAATGAGGAATTCAATTTCCTGGCCTCCAGCTCGCATATTTGGGTGACGATGATTGCCTGGTATTGGTGGAAGTCCCTGGGCTGGGGAGCTATTCTCTATCTGGCGGCCATTGCCGGCATCGACCAGGAGCTGTATGAAGCGGCAGAAGTAGACGGGGCCAGCCGGTTCCGCAAAATCTGGCATATCACCGTTCCCGGCCTCATTCCGACGTTCTTCGTACTGCTGCTGCTCTCCATCGGGAACTTTGTCAACAACGGCATGGAGCAGTATTTTGCCTTCCAGAACGCCATGAACAAGGATGCGATAGAGGTGCTGGATTTGTACGTCTACAATATTGCGTTTGCCAACAATTTTCCGTTTGCCACAGCAGTCAGCATGTTGAAGTCGGTCGTCAGTGTCATTCTGCTGTTTGCGGCTAACACGCTGTCTAAGGTTGTGCGCGATGAATCGATTATTTAAGGACGGTGATTCCAGTTGCGTAAAAAGCTAAAACCCGGCGATGTCCTGTTCCAGGGAATCATCTATGTGCTCTTTGGATTGTTCACCCTGAGCTGCATCTATCCCTTCTATTACCTGTTCATTAACACCATCAGCTCCAATGATCTCAGCGCGGCGGGTTACATCAAGTTCTATCCGCAGCAGATCCATTTCGACAACTATTCTAAGGTGCTGCGGATCAGCGGGCTCAGCCACGCGGCGCTGGTCTCGGTCTACCGGACTGTAGTGGGTACCTTGCTCACGGTGGGCGCCTCCGCCTTTCTCGGTTATCTGTTCACGAAGAAGGAAATGTGGGGCCGGCAGGTCTGGTACCGCAGCGTCGTCGTCACCATGTATTTCAGCGCAGGGCTGATTCCCTGGTATATTACGATGCACAACCTGCATTTAACCAACAACTATCTGGCCTATATTTTGCCGACGATCATTACTCCGTTCAACATCATTCTTGTCAAAACCTTCGTCGAGGCGATTCCGCCCTCGCTGGAGGAGTCGGCAGCCATGGACGGCGCAGGGTATCTGCGGTCCTTCTGGAGTATTATCGTTCCGCTGACCACCCCGATTCTGGCCACCATTACGATTTTCTCGGCGGTCAACCAGTGGAACTCCTTCATTGATACGGCATTCCTGATGACGGACACCAAATATTTCACGCTGCAGTTCCTGCTCTGGAGATACCTGAATGAGTCCAGCTCGCTGGCCGCACTCATCCGAAGTTCCCCGGATATGGCGGCCAGTGTGCAGAACATGCAGACGCCAACCTCTGTGCGGATGACGGTGACGATGATCGTTGTGCTGCCCATTCTGATAGTATATCCGTTTTTCCAGCGTTTTTTTGTCAAAGGCATCATGATCGGCGCCGTCAAGGGCTGACCGGTCCGTAAAAGCAGGTATGGCTGGAGTTCGGCTCTGCCGGCAGGCGGAGCTTTAACTTAGGAGCACTCTTCACCTTTTACCAATTCATTAGGGGGTATGACGCAATGAGATTAAATAAGCTGCCGCTTCTTCTGCTGAGCATGGTTCTGGTGCTGGTTCTGGCATCCTGCGGCGGAGGGAACGGGAATTCGGGCAAGACGAACACAGCGAAGGCTACTGATAAGCCTACGGCTGAAGCAACCAATGCTGCAGCGGAAACGACAGCGCCTAGTGACGGGGCACCCGACAATTCCAAGCCGCTGAAGCTGACGGTATTCTCGACCACAGCTAACTATGCAGGCCCGCAGACCGGCTGGTTCGCCAAATTGATCAAAGACAAGTTCAATATTGAGCTGGAAATCGTAGCTTCCAATCTGACTGGCGGTGACACCAAAATCTCAGCAATGATGGCTTCCGGTGATCTCGGCGATATTATCATCTTCGGGGATGACAAGAACCACTATCCGAATGCCATCAAGGGCAACCTGCTGCTGGATTGGACCAAAGACGGGCTGCTCGACAAGTACGCCCCGGATATTGCGAAGCAATTTCCCAAAGCCATTGAGAAAGCAAAGGTCGCTTTTGGCGGAGGCAGCGCGGTCTACGGGATGGGAAACAGTGTGGCGACGAACCCGTCTGGACCTTCCGAGGGCAAGGATATGACTTGGGGACCGGACCTGCGCTGGGATCTCTATCAGCAAATCGGAGCTCCGGAAATCAGCAAGATCGAGGATTATCTGCCGGTGCTGAAGAAGATGCAGGAGCTGGAACCCAAGAATGAGCTGGGTAAAAAAACCTATGCGTTCTCGCTCTGGTCCGACTGGGACGGCAACTATAAAATGACACTGGCGAAACAGTTCGCCAATATGATGGGCTATGATGAAATTCCTGACACTGCCCTATATGTCAAAGCGGATGAAGAGAAGTATTATGATTTTCTCTCCGACGACAGCTGGTACATGAAATCGCTCAAGCTGTATTTTGAAGCCAATCAGATGGGACTGCTTGATCCCGATTCGCTGACACAGAAATTTGATGACGTGGTTGCCAAGTACAAGGATGGCCGTCTGCTCTTCTCCTGGTTCCCGTGGCTGGGTGCTGCCAACTACAATACACCGGAAAGAACGGCGGAAGGCAAGGGCTTCGCTCTTGTACCGTTCAAGGATGAGCTGATGTATTCCACAGGCTTCAATGTATACGGCGGTAACGGGATCATCTCCATCGGTGCGAAGGCCAAGGACCCGGCGCGGATTATGGAATTTATCAACTGGATGTATACACCGGAAGGCGCAATGATCTCAGCAGGCAGCGGAACAGCGGTACCGAATGGACCGAAGGGACTGACCTGGGATATCGACAGCAGCGGCAAACCGGTCGTTACTGACTTCGGCTGGAAGGCATACGCTGATCAGCAGAACACCAAGGTTCCGGATGAATATGGCGGCGGGGACTACTATTACGGCTCGAATCAGATGAACTTCTCATTCGTGGTTCCGGCCATGGTGAATCCGCAGACCAGCGAGCCTTATGACCACAATTTGTGGAAAACATCCCTGGAACGCAACCCGTCGAAGCTGGACAGTGACTGGAGAGCAAAGATGGGCGTGCTGACGGCGAAGGAATATTTTGAGAAAAATAATCTGCTTGCCGTTGCCCCTCAGGGCTTCACCGGGAAAGAACCGTTGACGATGGATAAAACTTTGGAACAGAAGAATAAACAAATTGGTACGGTGATTCAGCAAATTTCCTGGAAAATGGTCTTTGCCAAGAACCAGGCTGAATTCGACAAATTGAACAAAGAAATGCATGACAAGGTGAACGGCCTAGGGTATGCCGATGTGATGGACTTCTCTGTCAAGAAAGCACAGGAGCTGTTTGAGGCCCGAAAAAGTGTAAAATAAGCCATTCTGACAACTAGGAGCAAGGCAGGGCGGTGATGAAGCTGCTCTGCCTTATTCTGTTCGAGTTAGCGTAAATCTGGTATTCTATCAGTATTGGATAAAACGCTTTCATTGGAGGAGAAAAAGGACGTGCGGATGCTCAAAAAGAACGGGGGAAGGCATGCTCCGGCAAGCCATTCCCTGCGGACGACCTTAGTGATCTACCTGTTGGTCGGAACTCTGCTGCCGCTGCTTATTGTCGGAATGGTCTCGTATACTTCAATCTATTCCATTCTTTCCGGCAAAATCGGCAGCGGCATCAGCGCAAGTCTGCGGCAGGAAGCGCTCAGCCTGGAGAATGCCATCGATAATCTGGATTTCGCCTCCAAGCAGTTTGCGCTGGACGGTCAAATCGTAGCAGAGATGTCGTCCTTTCTGGAGGAGAAGCAGATCTACCGCAAATCCCAGATCATGAATTCCATCAATGAGAAGATTAATCTCGTGAACTTCACCAATCCCTACATCGGTCTGACGGCCTATATTATGCCGGGCAGCGAGGACCCGGTGCTGTTCACCAATATGAGCACACGGCGGAATTTTGATATCAGCCGGCTCCCATCCTTTATGCGTTACAACGGGGCTGATTATTACGGGCCCCATGGGACGATGTATGCGGTTGGCGACAATGTTGTGTTTTCGGAGCGGAGAATCGTCCGGGTGAACGGCCAGCATGATCTGTATGTTTATCTGGAGACGAACTACAGTCTGCTGCGCAAAATTTTTAATCCCCAGGCTTACGGGATGCAGGTGAATCATCTGCTCGTCAACCAGGATGGCACGGCTACGAATATCATTGACGGCCAAGTGCCTGCACGGGTTGTCGATGCTGCCGGCACAAGCACAGGGGCTGCCCATGAGGAGCTTGATGGCTATCATCTGTTCCGTTACGAGAGTCCGCAAGGGTGGAAGCTTGTAGCTGTCGTTAAGAAATCAGTATTTAACAGCGAAATTTATACCTGGTTCTACAAAATGATTCTGCTCGCCCTGTTAACGCTGCTGTTTGCCGGAATGCTGGCTTGGCTGATCTGGAGAAGGATCTATGGCCCATTACGTAAGGTGAACCTCGAAATTATCCGTATGGCAGAGAATGTAACGGCTCCGGTAGCCTTCACTAATGTCGAGGAGTTCGACTTCGTGCTGACGAACTTTCAGCAGATGAAGGATCAGGTCAACGAGCTGATCCTGGCTGTAGCCCGCAATGAGAAGCAGAAAAGCCAATTTGAAATCGAGAAGCTGCTGAGCCAGATCAACCCTCATTTTCTCCATAACACACTGAATACAGTGCAATGGCTTGCACGGCTGAACGGCCAGAAGGAGATCGACAAGCTGGTTACGCTGCTGGTGAAGGTGCTTCATTATAATCTTGGCAAACAGAGTATTATCGTTACGGTTGGCGAGGAGATTGAAGCGATCCGCAATTATATGGAGCTGCAGCGAATCCGCTATGATTATGAGTTTGAATTCAATGTGCTGGCAGAAGAAGCGGTGCTGAGTGCAGCGGTTCCGCGCTTCCTGCTCCAGCCTCTGGTTGAAAATTCGATCTATCATGGACTCAGCGACAACGGCAGGGTAGATGTCATTATTACGGCCCATGGTCCGGGGGAAGTGCAGCTGTGTGTCAGGGATAACGGAACAGGTATGGATGAGGTCCAGATCGGGGAGCTGCTGGCTGACGGTGAAGTTGGAAAGCGCGGGCTTGGGATTGGATTCTCCTACGTCATGCGTATGTTGAGGACGTATTACGGAGAGCGGATGACCCTGCAGATTCACAGTGCAGTAGGGGAAGGAACCACCATCTCCATTATCATTCCCATTAAAGGCAAGGAGGACTTCGATGATTAAAGCTGTTGTAGTCGATGACGAGCGCCTGGTGCGCAAAGGCTTCATCTCGCTGATTGACTGGTCGTCCTTCGGGGTGGTGATCGTCGGCGAAGCCGGTGACGGCAACGCCGCACTGTCACTGCTCCTGGAGCAGGAGACAGACCTTTTATTTGTCGATCTGACCATGCCCGGTATGTCCGGCTTTGAGCTGATCCGGCAAGTGCGCCAGCGCTTTCCGGCTATTCGCTGTGTGGTGCTGACCTGCCATCATGAATTTGATTATGTACAGGAGGCACTGCGCCTCGGAGCCGTTGATTACATTGTCAAAACCCTGCTGGAGGTGGAGAATGCCGATGAGACCATCCGCCGGCTGGTTGAGCGTGTGAAATGGGAAGACAGCACGAGGGAGCTGCTGGCACGTGGAGAGGGCCGGGTGGTGGCTGCTGACCTGGCGCTGATCTATCTTCCACGGCTGCAGGGTGGCAGTGAAGAAGAACTGTTTCAGCTTGCAGTAACGAAGAATAATCCGCTAATCACTATTCAGGACATGTGGATGACCCCGCTGCTCAGCCGTTTTACTGTGGATGAAGCCTGTCTGGAATTCACAAGGATACTAGGCGGACGGTGGCGGGCGGCGCTGGTTAGCGGGCTGAGAGACCGGCAGCTTCAGGAAGTTGAAGATGTGCTGGGCAAGACGCTGCGGCAAGCGCTTTTTTACTATAGCGGGGCGGAGGAGCCTGCCCGACTGAACTTTGGTGAACTGAAGCGAATGGCCGGTGAGCGGCATCCCGCCGGAGAAGAGATTTTGGCTGAAGGGCTGAATCTGAGATGGACGCTGGACCACGAAGCTTGGGAAGTGTTCACCTCCAGGGTGCAGCAGCTTCAGCCGGGGCATGAACACATTACAGCATTCAGTCAGTCGCTGCTCCAGGACTGGAGCCGACTGATCCTGAAGGCAGAAGAATCAGAGCAACTGGAAATATCTGTTACCGGGAACTTGAACTGGTATCCATGGAAAAACTGGCTCCGGCAGTTCTCCGGGTGTGTCCAGCGGCGTATGCTTGAGCTCGGACTGAGCAAAGAGGTCATGTTCTGTCTGATTCGTGCAGTCCGCTTCATGAGAACCCATGCAGGAGATAAAATCAACCAAGGGGATGTTGCCGCCGAGATCAATATGAGCAGAGGCTACTTCAGCCAGTGTTTTGCCCGTTTTGCCGGGGAGACCTTTGGCGAGAGCCTGCGGAGCATGCGTCTGGAATTGGCCAAAACTCTTCTGCTGGAGACCCATTATCCGGTTTGTGAAATCGCAGGCAAATCTGGATTTGAGGATGACCGCTACTTCAGCAGGCTGTTCCGTGAACATGTCGGTAAGCTGCCAAGCGAATATCGTGCGGAGGGGATGGAGAGGTGAGGAGAATGGTGAAATATGTTCTTGCCGCCGCGGCTCTGCTCTCCCTGACGGCTTGCCGGGGAGGCAGTATGCCGGTTGCCGGCTCAGCAAGTGCTGCAAATCCGGCAAATCATCCAGATGCGGCTGCTTACGGGAGATACGAGAATCCGGTAATGATGCGGATAGGTTTCAAAGTGCCCGATTCCCGGCTTAATACGGGAGACAGCAACGACAATAACCCGATTTCACGTTATTTGGAGAGTCTGACGAATATTAAGGTCATTCATTCCTGGGAAGCGAAGGGTGAAGAAACTTTTACGCAAAAAGTACAACTGGCGATCGACAGCAACGATCTCCCGGACGCGATCGTGGTCGACAGGGACCAGCTCAAAACGCTGATGGACAGCGATATGATTGCGGATCTGACCGAAACCTACAAGGAGTATGCTTCCGAGCTGATCAAGGATATGTATGATTCCACCCAAGGTGAAGCGCTTAGGGATGCCTCCCGGAACGGCAGGCTGTACGGTCTGCCCAACGTGGCGATTAACGCGGATTCGCCGTCCCTGCTGTGGGTCCGTCAGGATTGGCTGGACAAGGTGGAGCTGCCGGCTCCGCGTACCTTTGCGGATATTGAAGCCATTGCCAAGGCATTTATCGAGAAAGACCCGGACGGAAACGGCAAGCGGGACACCGTAGGGTTAAGCGCCTATAACAATATCGTGTACGGCACAAAACCCCATGTCAACGGATTAGATACCCTATTCAGCGCATTTCATGCCTTTCCCACCAATTGGATCAAGGACAGCCAGGGTCATATTGTTTATGGTTCGATTACCCCGGAGACCAAGGAGGCACTGGGCAAGCTGGCTGACTGGTACAAGCGGGGACTCATTGATCCTGACTTTGCCTTGTATAAGGAAACGCAGGAACCGATCATTTCCGGTAAATCGGGGATGTTCTTCGGCCCGTGGTGGATGCCTTACTATCCGCTGTCGGAGGCTGTTGCTGCGGATACCAAGGCGGAGTGGCGGGCCTATGCCGCCCCGCTTGATGCATCCGGCAAATTCGTGACCCATATGGCTCCGGTCACCGACCGCTATCTGGTTGTCCGCAAGGGTTATGAGCATCCTGAAGCCGTAGTGAAGCTGCTGAATGCCTTCACCCGGCTGGAGCGTAGAAGAGATCCGAATGAGGAGGCGGTTCGGAGCCTGGATGATTTCTCGGCGCAGACCGGCATTCAGCCTCGGGCGTATTACCCGTTCGATCTGCTGATTGATTATGCAGACGCTATCGAGAAGCATTATGCGGATGTGCAGCAGGCGGTTCACGGCAAGATCGATCCGGATTCACTGGACCCTGACACCAGAGTGCTCTATGAGCACTGGCTTGCAGAGGAGGAGCAGCCCAAAAAAAATCTGGAGGGCTGGAAAGCGGCAAATGCCTACAAATACGGAGTCGCAGTATTGTCTACGACAGCGATCGAGAGAGTACGCAGTGTCTTTTACGGAAGTACACTGCATATGCGGAGCAAGTGGCCTGAACTGCAGAAGCTGGAGAGCGAAACCTTCCTGAATATCATCGTGGGTGATTCGCCTCTCAGTGATTTTGACCTCTTTGTAGCCAAGTGGAAACGAATGGGCGGAGAGGACATAACCCAAGAGGTTACGAAGCTTGCGGGCACCACTTACACGAGCCAGTAGCGACATTCGGCACCAGTCCGTTAAATGACGTTGGAAGAACTGAACACTGAAGTATGATTTCCCATATAGCAGAGACACAGGCCGGAGTCCCCTTGAGGAGGATTCCGGCCTGTAGCTATACTCATGATGCGGCGCTTACGTTGCTTGCACTTTCGTTCACAGGTTCTCTGAATTTTTATAGACCTTTTGCAGTAAAATAACAAGCTGGTCTACCTCATCCGCAGTGAAGTCGAGGGTAAGCTTGCGGTTCAGCTCTGCCAGAACCGATTGCAGAACCGGGGCGAACTCCAATGCCTTGGCTGTCGGATAGAGCAGGGACGAACGCCGGTCTTTGGGATCGGTTCTGCGCTCAATGTATCCGGCTTCCTCAAGCATCTTCACTGAGCGGGCGGTAGTGGCTTTATCGAATTTCATTTCACTTGTCATTTGATCCTGTGTGATGCCCGGATGGCTCAGAATCAGCTTCAAGAAGCTGTGCTGCCCGCCGCTGCCGATGCCATAAGGCAACAGTTCTTTGACCAGCCACTTTTGGTGCTGGCGATGAAGCTGGGAGATCAGCTTGCCGATGGGTTCTCTTTTCATATTCAACCTGCACACCTCTTTGGTCAAAATCCTGCTGTCAGCAGGCTCAACTCAAAAATATAAGGATTTATAAGTTTCACGCTATAAATCATCCTTCTATTTCTCGCTGAAACGGATTCCGTCCCTTAAAAGGACGGCGAAGCCGTTTCCACTTGATAGTACATTAATATAGTTGCGCATGCAACTAAATTGGAGTACACTGGGAAAGATCTATTCGTTGCGGACGCAACTATATGCGAAAAATGTTCGAAGAGGGTGTTGAAATTGAGTACAATCAGTGCAACCTATCAGGAGGATGCGGCGGTTCAGAAGAAACGCTGGATCATTTTAATCGTTCTGAATTTGTTCACCTTTATGTCCACACTTGACGGAAGCATTGTAAATATTGCCTTGCCAGTGCTCGTAAAGGAGCTGCAGCTGCCGATGGCACAGGTCGAGTGGGTTACAACCGGCTATTTGATGGCGATTTGCGCAGCCATATTGTTCTTTGGAAAGCTGGGGGATATCGCCGGCAAGATTAGGATTTTCAAGATCGGAACCGTTATCTTCATCATCGGATCGCTGCTCTGCGGCCTGAGTGCAAGTCTGCCGTTTCTGATTGCTTCCCGGGTCATTCAAGCGATTGGCGCTTCAATGACCATGGCCAACAGCCAGGGAATTGTCACAGACATTTTCCCGGCCACGGAGCGGGGCAAAGCGCTTGGATTGATCGGGACCTTCGTTTCGCTCGGCAGTATAGCAGGTCCCAGCCTGGGCGGCATTATCGTCTCCGCATTGGGCTGGGAATATATTTTCTGGGTGAACGTTCCGATTGGCCTAATCGCTATTGTGCTCGGGTGGAAGGTACTTCCGAAGGACCTGGTCCGGGTAAAATCCAGAATTGATCTTCCCGGAAGCCTGTTGTTCGCTATATTCATAGTGACCCTGTTCGCCGGTCTGCTGCTTGGACAGCAGCTAGGATATGGGGACAGCCGGATTCTATCGGCGTTGATTGCCGCAGCGGCTGCCTTTCTTGCATTTATTATTGTGGAGCTGCGCCGGACCCAGCCGCTCCTGCAGCTGTCGCTGTTCAAGAACCCCTTATTTTCACTCAGCATTCTGTGTGCGTTTCTGGTATTCGTGGCGAACTTCTGCTTTAACATTATTGCTCCGTTCTATGCACAGAACATGCTGAACCTGTCGCCATTCTATGCCGGCTTCCTGCTCATGCTGTTCCCGATTTCCATGGTCGTTGTAGCACCGCTGAGCGGGGCCTTGTCCGATAAAATCGGCTCAGAGTTCCTGACCTTTGCCGGACTGATTGTGATGGTCATCGCTCAATTCGGCCTGGCCCGCCTGCATGACGGAAGCGCGGTAGCCCTGGTGGGTGTGTGGATCGCCATGCTCGGAGTCGGCAGCGGTCTGTTCCAGTCGCCCAACAACTCGCTGATCATGTCCAAAGTGCCGCGAACCCAGCTGGGCTCAGCAGGCAGCGTTAACTCGCTGGTCCGTAATGTGGGTATGGTGGTCGGGATCACCATCGCCACGACCCTACTCTTTCATGTAATGAGCAGCAAAGCGGGCTACCGGGTAACCGGCCTGATTCCGGACCGTCCGGATATTTTCCTCTCTGGCATGCATGTCGTATTCATGACTTCGTCGGCTATCTGTCTAGTTTCGGCTCTGCTGACTGGCTGGCGGATGATCTCAATCAAAAAAACCAAGAGGGCAAAGCATACCGCGGTCTGACATTCCGGCAGCCTGATGCTGCAGTAGAGGGATGCTCATTTTGTAAGCCATATGTAAGCCAAAAGCCTTTCAGCCTGAGCTCAGGCCGGGAGGCTTTTCCTGGTTCAATCCTTATAGGGGGGTTGTTTTCTTGTGCTTTGGAGCGGTTTGTCACAAATCACCACGCCACATTGTCTTCATTATGTACACACATTATGGAGGCGATTAGAATGAGTTTAAGATTTAATTACAGAGCGGCAAATGAACAGGCTTTTCGGGCAATGATGGCCATGGAGCAGCATGCGGGCGGGCGGATCCAGGATAAGGTATTATATGAATTAGTGAAAATCAGGGTCTCCCAGATCAACGGCTGCGCCTTCTGTCTGGATATGCACGCCAAGGACTTAATGAAGCTGGGCGATTATGCAGACCATATTTTGCTGCTTAGTGTATGGCATGAAGTTCCGCTGTTTACAGAAAAGGAAAAGGTGCTGCTTGAGTTTGCTGAGGCTGTTACCCTTATCAGTCAAGGGGGTGTTCCCGTGGCACTGTACGACAAGGTTATGGAACATTTCAGCCAGGAGGAATATGTGGACTGGATTCTGGCGATCAATACGATCAACAACTGGAACCGGATCGCGATTTCTACTGGAATGTATCCCGGTTGTTTTAATTAAAATAGGAGCGGCGAGTCATTAAGCACAGGAGGGACAGCAGTGAAAGACCGGGGAAGCAAGGCGGGTATTCGAACGGGTCCGGAGACAATGGCGGGAAGCCGCATGGAGGAGCTGTACCGCAGTTATTATCGTTACGCCTTCTCGATTGCTTATAGAATGCTCGGAACTGTAGCCGATGCGGAGGATGCCGTACAGGACTGCTTTGCAGAGCTGCAGCGCCGGGAACCCGGCGGTATTCAAAATATGAAGGCTTATGTGGCCAAGGGGATCACTAACCGCTGCCTGAATATGCTTGGCTCGGCGCGCAGCCGCAGGGAGACATATGTTGGCGAGTGGCTGCCGGAGCCGGTAAGTGAGGCGGATGACGGGCCTGAAGCGTCGGCGGAACGGAAGGATACGCTGTCTTATGCTTTTCTGGTGCTGCTGGAGCGTCTAACCCCAACCGAAAGAGCTGTGTTTGTGCTGAGGGAGGCTTTTCAGTACGAATATGATGCCATAGCAGAAATGGTCGGCAAATCTGAGAGCAACTGCCGGCAAATCTTTAGCCGGGCGAAGCGGACGCTTCAAGCCAGACCGTCTTCGGCACTGCAACCGGCTGCCGGCAATGATGCTTCAAGAGAACAGCTGCTGCGCAGGTTCACAGAGGCATTTACTGCATATGATGTTGGCGGAATGCTTGAGCTGCTGGCTGAGCAGCCTGTACTTATCGGCGATGGAGGCGGACAGGAAGTGCATACCATTCTTAGGCCTATGGCAGGACGTAAGGGCGTGCTGGCTCTTCTGACCTCACGGCGGGTACTGAAACAGATGCGCGAATGGGAAATTGCAATGGACTGGATCAACGGTGAGCAGAATCTTGTGTTCAAGCAGCAGGGAGTGGTTAGAGCAGTACTCTGCCTGGCACTGGACAAGAGTGGAGAACAGATTCAGGAATTATATCTGATGATGGCTGCCAGCAAGCTGGGTCATGTGACGCCTTGAACCGCATATTAACAGGGCTACGCACAAGCCGTTTATGTTTTTAACTCAATGTTCATAGAGACCTTGCTATGCGCATGAGCATTGGAGGCTTCTCCATAATCGTCAGGTCAAAAAAAAGCGCCGTCTCCCCGTTACCCGGGCAGGCGGCGCTTCTTCATGGATCTAATTCTTGAAGCTGTGTATCGGAGCGGGGATACGGCCGCCCCGGTTCACGAACCCCGAGCAGTCGAATTGGTTCACGGCCATAACTGGCGCATAGCCGAGCAGCCCGCCGAATTCAACCATTTCGCCGACTTCCTTACCGATGACCGGAATCACGCGGACCGCTGTAGTCTTGTTGTTAACCATGCCGATAGCGGCTTCGTCCGCAATGATTCCTGCGATAGTTTCTTTGCTTGTGCTGCCAGGAATAGCAATCATATCGAGCCCGACCGAGCAGACGCAGGTCATTGCTTCCAGCTTCTCCAGCGTCAGCGCCCCGCGCTGCACCGCCTGAATCATGCCGTGGTCTTCACTGACCGGGATAAAGGCGCCACTGAGTCCTCCCACATAGGAGGAAGCCATAACGCCGCCTTTCTTGACATTGTCATTCAGAATGGCGAGCGCGGCTGTTGTGCCGGGTGCCCCCGCTTCCTCCAGCCCCATGACCTGGAAGATCTCAGCAATAGAATCACCGATCAGCGGAGTGGGTGCCAGCGACAGATCGATTATGCCAAAAGGTACGTTCAGCCGTTTGGATGCTTCCTGGGCTACCAGCTGACCCACACGGGTAACCTTGAAGGCGGTCCGCTTGATCGTCTCGCAAAGAGTCTCGAAGTCATGGCCCTTCACTTCCTCCAGTGCCCGCTTGATTACACCCGGACCGCTGACACCTACGTTGATAACACATTCGCGTTCACCGACCCCGTGGAACGCACCCGCCATGAACGGGTTGTCCTCAACCGCATTGCAGAAGACCACCAGCTTGGCACAACCGATGGAATCACGGTCCTTGGTACGTTCTGCAGTCTGAAGAATAATATCGCCCATCAGCTTCACTGCATCCATATTGATCCCGCTGCGCGAGGAGCCGACATTCACGGAGGAGCAGACTCTTTCCGTAACTGCCAGCGCTTCAGGGATACTGTCGATCAGAATCCGGTCACCTTTGGTGCAGCCCTTCTGGACCAGTGCGGAGAAGCCGCCGATGAAGTTTACACCGACCTCTTTTGCCGCCTTGTCCAGAATTTCGGCCACCGGCACATAGGTATCAGTATGAATTGCACCAGCGGCGATGGAGATCGGGGTCACTGAAATCCGCTTGTTGACGATGGGTACCCCGAATTGCCGTTCCAGATCCTCACCGGTCTTAACCAGCTTCTCAGCGGAGCGGGTGATTTTGTCGTAGACATTTTGGTTGAACACGCGCATATCTGTGTGGGCACAATCCATGAGACTGATCCCCATTGTAATCGTACGGACATCCAGATTCATTTCCCGGATCATTTTATTCGTTTCCTGCACTTCGCCAATTGAAATCATAGGTTTAACTCCTTAAATTATAGTCACATCTATTATCTTCAGCCGTCTAAATCCGGTGCATAATATTGAAGATATCTTCATGCTGGAGCTTGATTTCCACACCGATCTCTTCGCCCACATGCTGCAGATCTTCCACAATCTCTTCAAAAGATTTGCTGGGCGCGGAAATATCCACGATCATCATCATATTGAAATAATCCTGTACAATCGTCTGTGAAATGTCCAGAATGTTCAAATTGTGGCCCGCGAGATAGGTGCATACCTTAGCGATAATACCAACTTTGTCTTTACCCAGTACTGTGATAATCCCCTTCAATGAAAAAGCCTCCTATTATTTAGTTAATATTTTTCTAGTGCTTTGTTCATCCGCCGCTTTAACGGAATGAACCGTTTCAATTATTATGGCAAAGGAAAGGGGAATCGACAACCGAAGTTTTTTTGTCCATCTGATTACAGATTTGATCTTAAGCTCCATTTTACATAGAATACAGTTGACAGAGTTAAGAAGCTATGGTTACTGGCTTGTACTATATTAGCAGCTCGAAGGAGTTATGATGACAACGAGAAAATACAAAGAGCTGGTAGAGCAGCGTACCAGACAAACCCTCCAAACATGGTCTGCACAGGAATTCGTAAGTGAAAAGGATATTTACCGCTTCCTCCATAACTTGAAAGGGACCGCCGGAACAGTAGGCCTTATCAAAGTCGAGAAGCTGGCAGACAGCACACTGCTCTATTTCTCGGAGGATATCCACCGCTGTTGGCCGGAAGAGGAATGGGGAGATTATCTATACCCCCTGCTGGAGCTTTTTGGCGACGATATGGATGCACACGATGGGCTGCTTGGCTCCCGTTCGCAGGAGTCCGGGCATATTCACGGCATGCCGATCCAGCAAGAAATTCTGATCATTGATGACGATGTAGAACTGGTTGCTTTTTTGCGGGAATCCCTGGAGAAGCAGTCCTATTATGTAAGTATTGCCTTATCCGCGGAACGCGGATTGAAGATATTTTATGAGGGCAAACCGGATCTGATTCTGCTCGATGTTCTGCTCCCGGACCAAAGCGGGATTGATGTGCTAAAGCAAATCATCGGCAAGGCGAAGAAAGAGCGGATTCCCATTATTATCGTCAGTGGTGAGCACGCCAAGGATATTCAGATGTATGCCTACTCACTGGGCGTGATGGATTATATGCCGAAGCCGCTGGATATCGATTTATTCCTGGTGCTGATTAAGAACCGATTTGACCTGAAGCGGGAATGGCAGGAATCGATTATCGTAGATGAGCTGACCGGAGCATTCAACCGCAGATATTTCAACCAGACCATGAAGCAGCTGGTGTCGGACTTCCGCCGGACCGGCCGGATATTTTCATTGGCCCTTATGGACCTTGATTTTTTCAAGCTGGTGAATGACACATACGGCCACCTGATCGGGGATGAAGTACTACAGACCTTTTCGGAGGTCGTGCGCCATTCGATTCGGGTAGAAGATACCTTTTGCCGCTTCGGAGGGGAAGAATTTGCCTTGTTCATGCCTAACACGGATGCAGGTTCTGCATTACTGGTCGTGGACCGGATCCAGCAGCAGCTTGCCGCAAGAACCTTTACCGCGAAAAAAGAGGAGTTTCAAGTGACCTTCTCGGGCGGTATTACGGAGGTCCGTGAGGTAGTAAATGAACCGGACAGGCTGATCGGGGAAGCGGACCAGGCACTTTACGTCAGCAAGAATACGGGACGGAATCGGACCACCCTGTATACGGACAAGCTGGACACAGGCAAAGCCGAATCTCTGCTGAATGTGATTGTTGTGGACGACGATGCGCTGATCCGGCGGATTGTGACTCATCATTTTGCATCCTGGGACCCGGCTGGTATCGACTCTGTGAAGGTCAGCAGCTATGCCAGCGGTCCGCTGTTTCTGGAATCGGACTGGTATGCGCAAGGCGGCAAATATATTATTTTGCTGGATGGAATCATGCCGGAGCTGGATGGTCTGGAGGTTCTGGAGCGGATTCGCAGCAACTACCCTGAAGTGAATATTCTGGTAATCATGCTGACAGGAAGGAATAACCAGCGCGATATTATTCATGCTTTGCAGATGGGAGCCGATGATTATGTAGTGAAGCCATTTCATCTGCCGGAGCTGCTGACCCGTATAGAGCGGTTGGCCCACAGATTTTTGTTCTAGAACAGAAGCCAACACAACATCAGGAGGAACAGAAGGGTGAGGATTGAATGCAAAAAGTACTTGTAGTCGATGATGAAGAGGTCTTGCGCATGCTGATTGAAGACACGCTGGAGGATCTGGAGAATGTAGAGATCCATACCGCCGAGAATGGCACAGAAGCGCTGACCAAGCTGTCGGAGGAGCTGTATGATCTGGTCATTCTGGATTATATGATGCCCGAGATGACTGGAATTGAAGTTCTCGAGGCGCTGGAAAAAGAACAAAAAAACGCCATGCCCATTTTGATGCTGACCGCCAAGGCGCAGGAGAACGACCGCAGTAAAGCCCGCGAGGCCGGCGCCCGCTATTTTATGCCGAAGCCTTTCAGCCCCATGGAGCTCCTGCAGATTGTGGAGGGCATTCTCAGTGAGAACAACGAAGCGCTCTAATACCAGCATCAAAACGAAATATTACCAGATTATTACGCTGTTGTTCGTGCTCATTGTCCTGACAGTGAGTGTCCTCTTCTTTTTTATTAATACCCAGCAGAGCAGACTGAAGTCGGAACGGGAGGTCCTGCAGACCAAAGCGAATATCATAGATGAACTGGCCGGGACGCTGAATGAAGTGTTTTTCCGGGCCAGAGGGTATATCGCCTTGAAGAGCACCAACGAACTGGGTCTGCTGAATACGGCACTTGAGAATCTGGATGGTATTCTGAATCAATACGCCGGGCTGAATCTGTCACCGGAAGAGGCGGAGTATCGGGAGGCTTTATCCGCTTTTTATACGAATTACAAGAGTCAAACGCTGCCAAAAGTGATGCGACTGGTCGAAAATGATGACTATGAAGGGATCCGAACCCTTTCGCAGAGCGGCAGCACGAAGTCCTTGAATGATTTTCTCGCCTATACGAAGGCCTTCAAGGAGAGCTCAGATCAGCAGCTAAGTGATATGGCAGACCGTTCTATCCTACGAGCTGACAGCTATACCGTTGCGGCCTTCGGCATCAGTGCCTTTTTGTTGCTCTTCTTTACCTTAATGATCTGGCGGGGGCTGAAGATTCTGATTGATCCGATTGTCCGGCTGGAGGAGGCTACCCATTCACTTGCTGCGGGGGAGACGGTTCTGCTCGGAAAACTGGAAAAGCAGGATGAGATTGGACGCTTGTACGAGGCATTCCTGAACATGGCCCACAGCATCCAGGACAAGGAAGAAGAATTAACGATGCAGAACGAGGAGCTATATGCCCAGCAGGATGAGCTTCAGGACCAGCAGTTCAAGCTGGAGCGTTCATTAAGCGAAATTGAAAGCATGATGAAGGCGCTCGATCAGACCTCGGCTGTCGGCATTCTGTCGGATAAAGGGCTGTTCACTTATGCGAATAACAATCTTAGCAGCTATACAGGCTACAGAAATGCCGAGATTATAGGCTACCCTTTCCGGCTATTCGAACTGCTGAATATGACTTCCTCCCAGATGGAGCAGATTATCAGTAAATTATCCACCGGCGGAAACTGGAGCGGGGAAATTGAAGTTCTGGTGAAGGATGGCCAGGAGTCCGTATGGCTCCATATGACGGTCATGCCTTATTTGAACGATGAGGGCAAGGTTTACCAATATATCCTCATCGCGAACAACATCACCTCCCTGAAAAGTGTGCAGCAGCAGCTGGCGGTTACCCTCCAGAATACGGAGCAGACTACCTTCATGCTGGAGCGTTATAACCGGTTGAATCATGAGCTTACCTACACGCTGGACAAACAGGAATTCGCCGAGAAATTCAGCGGGTTCATGAATCAGATCTATGACTTTGATTCCAGTCTGTTCCTGCTTGTTCAGGATAAGATTACCGTTGTCAAAGGCGTGCCGCAAGCGAATGTGGAGCGGTACCTCGATCATCACCATTCCGAAATTCTGCACCGCCTGGGAGAAGAGCAATCCTATATTATCCAAAGAGTAGGCTCGCCGCGGGAACAGGGCATCTCTCCTGACGAAGTCTACTGTTATGATTTATACACTTCAGTAGTGGGCAGCAGTAATGAGATTCTGGCGGTCTTCTGCGGCAGCCGGATCGGCCGTACCTTTACCGAAGAAGAACTCAGCGAGATCCAGGGGCTGATGAGCCGGGTGGCGCTGGCGATCGAGCGGCTCATGATGTATGAGGAAATCGAACATGGACGCAAGCTGAACCGGGATATCGTCAACAATGTAAATGAGGGTATCCAGTTCGTCAATACCGAAGGCGTAATGCAGCATATCAACAAGGCGCTCAGTGAGCTGTTCCGCTATAGCGATTGGACCGAGGGTTCGCTGGTTCCTGCGGAGGATTGGCTGGAAGCATTCACCGGCAAGTCCAATGAATCTGCAGAGCTACGGCAATTCTACGAGCATGCGATGTCCGAATCGGCCATGGATTCCAGCACAATGAAATATTCACTGGGCACCGAGGAGATTCAGCATGTCGATGTCTATGCAATTCCGGTCCTCCGCCGTGAAGACCGGATCGGGACGCTGTTCGTACACCGCGATATCACACGTGAATATGAGCTTGACCTGATGAAGTCCGAGCTGGTCAGCACAGTCAGCCATGAACTGCGGACTCCGCTGTCCAGTGTTCTTGGCTTCACGGAGCTGCTGCTGTCCAAAACCATGAAGCCGGAGAAGCAGCTGAAATATCTGGAGACAATTCACAAGGAAGCGAAACGTTTGACCGAGCTGATTAATGACTTTCTGGATCTGCAGCGAATGGAATCGGGGACACAGCAGTATAATGTCGAACCGGCACATCTCAGTGAAATTGTGCTCGGCGTTATTGACCAATACAAGCTCAGCAGTACTCACCATATCCTTTTGGAAGACGATGCTGTGCAAGATGAGGTGGCTGTTGACAAGGACAAGATCATTCAGGTGCTTACCAACCTGCTGAGCAATGCCATCAAATTTTCACCGGGAAGCCATGAAGTCAAAGTACTGCTCCACAATGAACCGAACCGGATTATAGTGCGGGTCCACGATCAGGGGCTGGGTATTCCCAAGAATCAGATTGGCCAGCTGTTCCAGAAATTCAGAAGAGTGGATAACAGCGCGTCCAAGCGGATCGGAGGAACCGGACTAGGGCTTGCGATCTGCAAGGAAATTATTGAAAAGCACAAAGGGACCATCGGCATCGAGTCAGTGGAGGGTGAAGGCACTACCGTTTGGTTCAGCTTGCCTATGGAGTTGGCAGAAGACAGCGGGCATGTGGAGGAGTCTGCCAAGTGGGGCGCTGATAAGGAACAGAAGCCTAATGTAATGATTGTTGAAGATGATTACAGCCTGTCCCTGCTGCTCTCGGAAGAGCTGAAGGGCAAGGGCTTCCGGGTCACCCATCATTACCATCCCCAAAAAGCATTCGACCAGGCGCTGAAGTCATCTTTTGTGGCTATTGTCGTAGATCTGATGCTGGGAGTGGAGCTGGACGGTTGGGATCTGATCCGTATGCTCAAAAATGATCCCCGGACCGAACAGGTGCCGATTGTGATCTCCTCGGCGCTGGACAAGACGGATAAGAGTATGCTTGAGAACGTGAAGACATATCTGACGAAGCCGTATCCGCCGGGAGAGCTATCGAACACACTGCAGGAAATTGTGGAGATACAGCTGAAGTCGGGAGAAGTCCTCTTTCCGGATAATGACTGCTAATATGGCTTGCCTTACAGTAGACTCTAAGGTATATAGTGATCTTGCAGCAGACAACCAATCAGGAATGCAAGGGAGGAAATGCGAGTGAAATACAGTTATTTGGGAAAATCCGGTTTGAAGGTTAGCCAACTATGTCTGGGTACCATGAATTTCGGCCCAGAAACCGAGGAAAAGGAAGCCTTCAGAATTATGGACGCTGCCTTGGATGCGGGCATCAACTTTTTTGATACAGCCAATGTATACGGCGGCAATGACCGGCGCGGCTGGACTGAAGAAATTATCGGCCGATGGTTTCAGCAGGGAGGCGGCCGGCGCGAGAAGGTTGTTCTGGCTACCAAAGTCTACGGTGACATGTTCGACGAGCAGGACGGTCCCAATTCAGGTGCAGGTTTGTCCGCATACAAGATCAGACGTCATTTCGAAGGCTCACTGAAACGTCTGCAGACGGATCACATTGAACTGTATCAAATGCATCATATTGACCGGAATGTCTCCTGGGACGAGTTGTGGGGCGCATTTGAAATTCTGGTCTCCCAGGGCAAAGCCGATTACATCGGGTCCAGCAACTTTGCGGGCTGGCATATTGCCGCTGCCCAGGCAAAGGCCAAAGAACGCCATTTCCTGGGGCTTGTCTCCGAGCAGCATCTGTACAACCTGCTGGAGCGGACGCCGGAGCTGGAGGTCCTTCCAGCTTCGCAGGAGCTGGGTCTGGGAGTGATCCCATGGAGTCCGCTGGCTGGCGGCCTGCTTGGACGCAATGCGCTGTCCAAAAGTGGTGTGCGCAGCGCCCGTTCGGCCAAGCTGGAGCAGCACCGGAGCCAGTTGGAGCAATTCTCCGCGCTCTGTAAGGAGCTTGGGGAGCATGAAGACCAAGTGGCGCTGGCCTGGGTACTGGCCAATCCTGCCGTTACCGCACCGATTATCGGGCCACGGACGATTGAACAGTTCGAAGACTCGCTGAGAGTCACCGAGATCGTGCTCGATGCAGAGACGCTGAAGAAGCTGGACGAGATTTTCCCGGGACCGGGCCGTCCAGCACCGGAAGCCTACGCCTGGTAAATGCTCCGGCGGAAGTAATGCAAGAAGACGCCTAATAAGCGTTCCGGCTTGACAATGCATACAAGGCAATGCCTGCCGCAGAGACATGCGGCAGGCGGACAACGCGAGTGTATCCTGCGGGAGACACTCGCGTTTTTTTGTAGATTAGGGATTGATGAGCTTTTTCTGTTTGTGGATAAGATGTGTAAGGGGATAGGGTCTTTTGGTTTGATTCGTTTAAAGGACGAATGTGGACCGGAAACAACGGCAGAAATGCCCCGCCAGGGTGATTTTGGTGTTGCGGGGAACATAAGCAACGGGTGAAATCCGAAAGAAAACCAATCTATTGCACTTCCTACAGTTGATTACTTCTAAATAAGCTTAAAAACAAAATTCACTTGTACAGCAGATTTCAGGAAAATGTTCCATAGAATCTTGTTTCTTGGATTTCAATTGTATGAAATACACTAGATTGTCTTTTACCCCAGCAAACTGTAAGCCCTTTTGATCTTGGGATTAATATTCACCAGGCTTCGCATGCTGCGATGTTGAAGGGATCACTGCCAGCTCACCTTCCTCGTTGATTTCCCATACGCTACGAGATCAAGATCCGGATGTCCCTGCTCTTGAAGTTTCCGGTCAGCCAGGTTTCGTCATGCCCGAGACTGGCTAGCGTTGCCCGCTGCACCACACCGGCTTCCACCAGGCTGCGGGGCAGCCGGATGCCCGGCGGTTTGATGTCAAGCTCCTCCCGCGTCGCCGGCTCGTATTGAGGTTTCTTAAGGATGCTGAGCGATCCGTTGGTTTCATAGATGGCATAGGCCACCTCGTTCAGCGAGAATGTATCCTTCGAACGCAGCATCATCCGCAGCTGCTCGAAGTCGAGATTGTTTTTGCGGAGCTTGGCGAGGTCGATCTCTCCGTCCCGGATGAGAATCTCCGGCTCGCCCTCCAGTGGCTTGCGCAGCTTGCGGACCCACTGCGTAACCTTTTCAAATATAATGGAAAACACAGTCCAGACAGCCAATGCAAACAGCAGCAGCAGCACGGATTTGTCCGGCTCGTATATCGTGTTCCCTACCAAATCGCCAAGAATCACGGCCGAGATGAAGTCGAAGGGGGTTAAGGCGGAGATTTCCTTTTTGCCGAGCAATCTTGTCATGGCCCATAGTCCGGTAAATCCCGCTGCCAGCTTCACAAGTATAGACACGTAATCCATAGCATTCATCCTCCAGGTGCAATGTGGATTGTCGATCTAAGAATGTTTAACCCATACCCTTTCAGATGTAACATGAAGGATATGGCTGGTGGCAGGTAGACTCAGTGAGTCAAAAGATGATTCCCGCGGCCGTACTGTGTTAAGCTGTTATCAGAATTTGATGAGCTTGTTCATTTTTCATGAATTGAGAGGGGGAGCCATTACGCTTTTTTATTTGATTTCAATATTGGTTGTGATCGCAGACCAGGCTGCCAAGTGGTGGGTACGCTCCAATATGCAGCTTGGGGAGACCCTTCCGGTGTGGAGCGGACACCTGCAGTTTACATATTATGAGAACAGTGGAGCAGCATTCAGCTCATTTCAGGGCTATGGGAAGTATTTTGCTATCATTGCCGTGCTTTTTGTCGCTGCAATATTCTATTACAGACGCAAGGGAGAACTGCGCGGAACTGTACTGGAGGCAGCCTCCGGATTCCTGGTCGGCGGGGCTCTCGGCAATGCCATTGACCGTGTCATTTACCATCAGGTGACCGATTTTCTGGTTTTCGGCAGCCGGGGAGGCATCCTGAATCTCGCAGATCTGGCGATCAACGCCGGAGGGCTGCTGGTTCTGGTGCATCTGCTGAAGGGACCGCTCAAGCGCGTTATTTTGAAAAGGTAAGTGACGGCAGGACTTCATTCCATATATTTTTTTGAGCTAGAGTGCTGTGTTCATGAAAAAAAGAGCATTATTGTTTATTCACAAATCTAACAATCTCCAGTATACTCTTCTTCATCGAGAATGATTATCAATATCATATTGGAGGATACAGTAATGCAACGCTTCAAAAATATCGGAATTATCTTCATGTTATGTTTGTTCATAGTTTTAACTGGCTGCGGCAATGCGTCAGATCGTGGGAATACTACCGCAGATGCTTCTGAAAACGAAGTCTCAGAGAATACTCCGGCTGCTGCAACAGGGAGCGCCTCAACCGCTGCCGATTTCCGTACCCTTACGGATGCCCTAGGCCATGAAGTCAAGGTGCCTCAAGCCCCGCAGCGGATCATTGCTCCTTTTTTGGAGGACCCGCTTACCGCGTTGGACTTAAAGCCTGCTGCACAGTGGGGAGCGGGAGGAGAGCCCCAGAAGTATCTTCAGGATCAGCTTGGGGATGTTCCGGTCCTGAGTATGGATCAGGGGCTTCAGCCGGAGGAGGTGCTGCGCTACAGTCCTGATCTTATTATTTTTCTGTCTCCCGCCTATCTTGGCAATTCGACGTATGAGCAGTTCGCGGCTATAGCTCCTACCTTCATATTAACCAACGATGATACGGATTGGAGAGGAACTCTGCAAAAGCTTGGCGATTTAACCGGCAGACGGGAAGCGGCGGATGTGGCGCTGAAGGAATATGACGAGAAGCTTGCCGCAGCCAAGGCTGAGCTTGGCGCGAAGACCGCGGAGCAAACAGCCGTTTTACTGCAGCCCAATGACGAGAAGAGCTTTAAGTTGTTTGGCCCGGGCTTCTACGGTGGTGCAATGCTGTATGACAGCCTCGGATTCAAACAGCCGGAGCTGCTGAAAGGGAGCTATGAGCAGTATTCGATGGAAACCCTGCCGCAGCTGAAGGATGTGGATTATATTTTTGTCCTGACAGGGAAGGGGCGGACAAAAATTCCGGCGGATCATATATTGTGGCAGGGATTGCCTGCGGTTAAAGAGGGACGGGTATTCGACGCCGATTCCGGATATTGGTTCAATGCTAATGTGATGGCCAACGGGCTGATTCTGGAGGATGTGCTTCGTTCTGTAGCAGCCAAGTAATGCAAGATGCACATCAGGATCAGGGCTTGTGGTATAAGCTGCTCTCCGTCCGGAGCAGCAAGGATTTGCAGGAGCGTTCCGGTAAGGAACGGAAGTTTATCACCGTAGATGCCCATACATTGCTTATTTCGACAGGGCAAGGCGGAAGCCTGATTATTGATGGACGATACCACCTCCTCCATGTGGGCGCCGTCTATATATGTTCACCCGGACAACTGCTGGAAGTGCTGTTCACGGGGAGTATGGAGCATGCACTGATCATACTGCGTTTTGAGATCATTCAACTGCTTCCGGATGAAGAAGGCAGCGGAAGGCATGTCCGGGTTAACAGCTTCCCTGTGACTGGAGAGGCTACCATTGTTCCCGCTTCTTTGGCTGTACAACTGGGCTTGTCCGTATATGATAGCTGGAGCCGGGAACTGCCTTCCGAGAGGCTATGGTGTGAGGCCGGATTCATTGAACTGCTGGCGCTGGTGCTCAGGCAGAAGGAGCAAACGGCAGCCTACGCCCTTGAGGAGGCCAGGCGGGAGCTGGAACGGCATAGTCATGAGGAAACTACGATTGCCGGACTCGCCAGAATTGCCGGACTCAGCCGTTTTCACTTCATGCGCCAGTTTAAAGACAAATACGGAATGGGTGTTATGGATTACCGGGCGGCTGTTCGTCTCCAGAAAGCAAAGGAACTGATGACGGCAAATCCTGCCGGTTCTGTTAGCGATATTGCCTACAAGGTTGGCTACAGCAATGAACATTACTTCAGCATTATATTCAAAAAGCACACAGGGATGGCACCTGCCGTGTATATGCGCAGACGCAGCATCAAGGTAGCTGCATACAGCTGGGTTAATATTGGACAACTGCTGCCGCTTCAGGTGATCCCTTATGCAGCTCCAGTCGATCAATATTGGAGCGATCATTACCGGACCCGCTACAAATATGAAGTGAGGGTCCCGCTCAGCCATCAGTATGATTTCAACCGCGGGGAGCTGCAGAAGGCAGAACCCGATTATATCCTTGGTATAGATGGTCTGTTTCCTAGGGAAGAGCAGGAGCGTTTAGCTGATATTGCTCCGGCTCTGTTCCTTCCCTGGAATGCCTCCTGGCGGAGCCATTTGCAATCAACCGCCAGTTTCTTGAAGCTGGAGAGTGAAGCGGAGTACTGGCTCCGGAAGTACGAGCGTAAGAGTGCTTCTGTCCGCGATATTCTTAAAGGATTGTACGACGACAAAACACTGCTTCTGCTTACACTGACCCAAGGAAGGCTGTATACATGCGGACGGCGGGCAGGCACAGTGCTGTATGATGACCTGCTTTTTGGTACACCGGATCTGATCCGGGAGGTGGACTGGAAGCTTGAGGTGACTTTGGCGCAGCTGGCCGAATGCCAGGCCGGAAGGATATTGTTGAATATTGATGGAGATGAACGCTCCCAGTCGGCGTGGCGGATTCTTTCTGGGGAAAAAGAATGGAAGGAACTGGAGCCGGTGAAGACAGGCAAATTGCATCTGACTGTAGACTGTCCCTGGCTGGAGTGTCCCTGGAATGAATATTCAGCCTATCATTTTGGCCGGTTTTTGGGACATATTCCACGTTTGTTTGGGCTGAAATGACCCCATTTTTCGACGGTGCCGCCGGTTTTACCTGAGCTTGAAGTATCATTTTATCTAATAGAAGTTATCACTAAATGTAATGAAGCTGGTTAAATCAGAGCTTTTTACTCTGATTTAAGCGGCTTTTCTGCGTTTTATTGAATTTATTGGATTATAAGTGTGAATTTAGCAGCCGGCTGTCTCGTTGATCGTTTCATATAATTGTGATAGCCTGAATTTATGTTGTTAAGAGGGAAGCAGATTTCATGCGAGGAGAGGTCGATAGTGTTGCAATTACATGTTACGAACAGTCCTTTTAACGAGGAACAGGTTGATCTTCTAAACCGCCTTCTGCCGTCACTGACGCAGACACAGCAGATTTGGCTCGGCGGCTATATATCCGCAATAACACTGCAGGGCATATCCGTTGACTCTACTACTGCGCGAGCTGTGCCTGTAACACCCGTTCCGGGTGCTGCAATTGCTTCAGCTGCTTCAGCTGCGATTGCCCAGCCGTCCTTTTCCCGCGATATCACCGTACTCTTCGGATCGCAGACCGGCAATTGCCAGCGTCTCGCTTCCAGCCTGTCAGGTAAGCTGAAGGAGCAGGGATTCGAGGTCACCGTATCTGCGATGAACAGTTTTAAGCCGAATGCACTGAAGAAGGTAGAGAACCTGCTGATTCTGGTCAGCACGCATGGTGAGGGTGAACCACCGGATAATGCACGTTCGCTTCACGAATTTCTCTATAGCAAAAGAGCGCCCCAATTGAATCATTTAAGGTATTCGGTGCTGGCACTCGGGGATACCTCTTATGAATACTTCTGCCAGACGGGCAAGGATTTCGACCAGAAGCTGGAAGAGCTGGGCGGCCTGCGTCTAAGCCCCCGTGCAGATTGCGATCTGGACTATGACGAGCCGGTCGCTGATTGGATAGAACAAGTGATTACCGCCCTTAACGGTGCCCAGAGTGCCCCTGCTATTGCTGAAGAGGCTGTGCTTGCGGCCGAACACGCGGAATCGCTGCAATCGGCATACTCCCGCAATCATCCGTTCCAGGCAGAGGTGCTGGAGAATCTGAATCTGAACGGACGCGGCTCGGACCGTGAAACCCGCCATCTGGAGCTGTCGCTGGCAGGTTCTAACATGACCTTCGAACCTGGTGACTCCCTGGGAGTCTATCCCGAGAATCATCCCCGGCTGGTAGAAGAGATTATTGCCGCCATGGGCTGGAACTCCGGGGAAACCGTTCCCCTGAACAAAAAAGGTGAAGAGGGCACCCTTTATGAAGCGCTTCTCCGCCATTATGAAATAACCGTCCTGACCAAACCGCTGCTGGAGCAGGCAGCGAAGCTGTCAACAGCTCCCGCGCTGCATGAACTGCTGCTGCCGGACCGTTCCAAGCAGTTGAAAGAATACATCCAGGGTCGTGATCTGCTCGACCTGATTCAAGATTTCGCGCCATGGGATGTACCAGCCCGCAGCTTCGTAACCATCCTGCGCAAGCTGCCGGCAAGACTATACTCCATCGCCAGCAGCTATAATGCCAATCCTGAAGAGGTTCACTTTACCGTGCGGGCGGTACGCTATGAGTCCCATGGACGAGAACGCTATGGTGTCTGCTCGGTTCACTGCGCGGAGCGTGTGCAGCCAGGAGACACTTTGCCGGTATACATCCAGAACAATCCGAATTTCAAGCTTCCGGCAAATCCCGATGTGCCAGTGATCATGATCGGACCCGGTACAGGAGTCGCACCGTTCCGCTCGTTCCTGGAGGAACGCGAGGAGCAAGGTGCAGAAGGCAAGACATGGCTGTTCTACGGAGACCGTCATTTTGTGACAGACTTCCTCTACCAGACAGACTGGCAGCGGATGCTGAAGGACGGCGTGCTGAATAAGCTGGATGTGGCCTTCTCCCGGGATACAGAAGAAAAAGTCTATGTGCAGCACCGCATTCTGGAGCATAGTCAAGAGCTCTATGCCTGGCTGCAGGAAGGCGCCCATGTATATGTCTGCGGGGATGAAAAGCATATGGCCCACGACGTCCACGCAGCGCTGATCAGCGTTATTCAGGAGGAAGGCGGACTAAGCCCCGAAGCAGCAGCAGCCTATCTGGACAATCTGCAGCAGGAGCAGCGTTACCAGCGCGATGTGTACTAAACATTAACATACAGTGAATGCGGGAGGAGACTTGCAGCAATGGCGAATAATGAATCAGTGGTGAAGCCCATCGGCGGCCCGCCTAGTGATGTTGAACATATTAAGCTCGAGAGCAATTATTTGCGGGGAGCCCTTGTGGAGACGTTGAAGAACCCGATCACCGGAGGTCTGCCTGAGGATGATAACCGGTTGCTTAAGTTCCATGGCAGCTACATGCAGGATGACCGGGATTTGCGCAGTGAACGGGAACGCTCGAAGCTGGAGCCGGCCTTTCAGTTCATGCTGCGTGTGGTCGCACCTGGTGGTGTGGCTACCCCGGCACAATGGCTGGTCATGGACGAACTGGCACACAAATACGGCAATGGTACCTTGCGGCTGACGACAAGACAGGCCTTTCAAATGCACGGAGTACTCAAATGGAATTTGAAAAAGACCATTAAGACCATCAACGATACGCTGATGACGACCCTCGCTGCTTGCGGTGACGTTAACCGCAATGTGATGAGCGGTCCCAATCCGTACCAGTCCGAGGTTCATGCCGAGGTCTATGAGTGGGCACGCAAGATCAGCGATCATTTGGCACCGCGTACCCCTGCCTACCATGAAATTTGGCTGGACGGTGAAAAGGTAGTGGACAGCAAAGACGGAGTAGAAGTCGAACCGATCTACGGCCCGGTCTATCTGCCCCGCAAGTTCAAAATCGGCATCGCGGTCCCTCCATCCAATGATGTGGATGTATTCTCCCAGGATCTTGGCTTTATCGCAATTCTGGAAAACGGCAAGCTGGCAGGATTCGATGTAACGGTTGGCGGCGGCATGGGGATGACTCATGGGGATACAAGTACGTATCCGCAGCTTGGACGGGTGATAGGCTTCTGCCGGCCGGAGCAAATGATTGATCTGGCGGAGAAAACCGTTACGATTCAGCGCGACTTCGGCAACCGCTCAGTCCGCAAAAATGCCCGTTTCAAATACACCATTGACCGTCATGGTCTGGAATGGTTTACCGGTGAATTGCAGAACCGGTTAGGGTGGGAGCTTGAACCGGCAAGGGGCTTTCACTTCGACCATAACGGTGACCGTTACGGCTGGGTGAAAGGTGTGAACGGCAGATGGAACCTGACGCTGTATATCCAGAGTGGACGGATTCATGATACGGAGAGCAGCAAGCTCATGACAGGCCTGCGGGAAATCGCCAAAATCCATGACGGAGACTTCCGGCTGACCCCCAATCAGAATCTGATTATAGGCAATGTCAGCAGTTCGAAGAAACGTAAGGTTACGGAACTCGCCAAGCAGTATGGATTAACAGAGGGTGCGCATCATTCGGCTCTGCGGCGCAGCTCGATGTCCTGTGTAGCGCTGCCGACGTGCGGATTGGCCATGGCCGAGGCAGAGCGTTATCTGCCGCTGCTGCTGGATAAGCTGGAGCTGATCATTGACGAAGCAGGACTTCGGGAGGAAGAAATTGTGATCCGCATGACGGGCTGCCCGAATGGCTGCGCCAGACCGGCGTTGGGGGAGATCTCGTTCATCGGGAAGGCTCCGGGCAGATATAATATGTATCTAGGAGCAGGTTTTACCGGCGACCGTCTGAATAAACTGTATAAGGAAAATATCGATGAACAGGAAATTCTGGCAACGCTTGAACCCATCCTCCATCAATACGCCAGGGAGCGCCAAAGCGGCGAGCACTTTGGGGATTTTGTAATCCGCAGCGGATACGTCAAGGCGGTTACCTCTGGACTTCATTTCCACGACTGATTCATAAACTTAACGAACCCGTTTCCTTCTTTCAGAAGGCAGGGTTCGTTTCTTTTTTTGAAAATATAAGAATTTATATGCTTCACGCATTAAATTATCCTTCTATTGCCGTTTCTGCTTGTGAATTCAGATTAAATTTGGATTTTCGGCGAATATCTTTCATAATATAGAGAAGAACGACCAAACTATAACCAAGAGCCATTATTTTAAGTAATGTGTTCTGTACAGAAGAGGCGAAACGAATGATCATCATGAAAACGATGGAAGAGATCGAGAAAATGCGGGCAGCCGGCAAAATTCTTGCGGAATGCCACCGGCAAATCGCCCAAATCATTAAGCCCGGAATCACAACCTGGGAAATTGACCAGTTTGCAGAGAAATTCATTCTCTCCCAAGGAGCTACCCCGGAGCAAAAAGGCTATCACGGCTATCCTTACGCGACCTGCGCATCTGTAAATGATGTGATCTGCCATGGATTTCCGAAGCATGAGGAGTTGAAAGACGGCGATATCGTAACCATTGATATGGTTGTGAACCTGAATGGCTGGCTGGCAGATTCGGCTTGGTCCTACGCCATCGGCAATATTAGCGAACAGGCGGAGAAACTGCTGAATACGACCAAAGAGTCATTGTTCAAAGGTATTGAGCAAGCGGTCGCCGGTAACCGGATCGGGGATGTTGCCCATGCGATACAGGTCTATGCCGAGTCGAACGGCTTCTCGGTCGTACGTGATTTCATTGGTCACGGCATTGGTTCTGAAATGCATGAAGCACCTGAGGTACCTCACTATGGACCCGCAGGGAAAGGACCAAGAATCAAAGAAGGCATGGTATTTACCATTGAGCCGATGCTGAATACCGGAAGCTATCGTACTAAGGTAGATGCGGACGGGTGGACGGCCCGCACGATC
The DNA here is from genome assembly GCF_001909045.1 of Paenibacillus sp. P3E. Classification (NCBI taxonomy): domain Bacteria; kingdom Bacillati; phylum Bacillota; class Bacilli; order Caryophanales; family Paenibacillaceae; genus Paenibacillus; species Paenibacillus sp. P3E. The sequence continues at coordinate 142,750 of NZ_LVWH01000114.1, forward strand.
GATGGAGGCCTGTCAGCCCAGTATGAGCATACACTGGCCATTACTCCGCAGGGCACAATTATCCTGACTGAACTGTAAACTGCCATACCCGAACCCGGGCGTTCTCCTTCTTGTAAGGAAACGTCCGGTTTTTTGTTTTTTTGACACGGATCGAGCTTCTGATAGTTTTTTTTGCTGTGTGTGTGTCGGAATTCACGGCTGAATGAAAATTAAATGCATATAATGGTAAGGTTTCAAAGCTGAATCAGAATAGAGGACGAAGAATGGCAGTAGATAAACATTGCAAAAATCTGCACAGGGTACCCAGCCCCGAGCATTGCATGGACCATTATGGCTGCATTTATGAAAACAACCATCTGATTACTTTGCTGGTGAATCCGGTAGACGGATCGATTACCGATGCCAACAGGGCAGCCTGTGAATTCTACGGCTACCCTATCCGTATTTTTCGGAAACTTCATATTACGGATCTGCAGGCCGACCCGTATGCCGGATTGGAAGATTTCATTGTACAAGGAATGCCTGGTGACGAACATGGGGCTAACAGGGTCTTTATGGACAGGCATCTGCTCGCGGGGGGGCAGGTAATTGATGTGGAGATTCATACCGGCATGATGTCCATGCTCGGGAGGTCAAGCATCTACATGGTTGTTCATGACATCAGCGAGCGGGTTCGTTCGGAGCAGCGGCTTCGTGAGAGTGAAGAGAGATACAGGGATCTGGTTGAGCTCTGTCCCGAAGCGATCATGGTCTATAGCGGAGGCACCATCCTGTTTGCCAACAAACAAACCGAAAAAATGTTCGGTAAAAAGAAACAGGAGCTGATCGGACAGAGAATAGAGTCCTTTTTTAGCGAGCAATACATAAGGAGCGCCAAATATAACAAGCTTATGACCTGGGGCTCCATCGCCAAGGAGAGATTTCGCTTCGAACAGCGGTTCATCCGGCATGATAACCGTATTTTCGATGTTGAGATTTCAGGTGTACCGATCATTTATGAGGAAGAAAAGGCGTTACAGCTGGTGCTGAGGGACATCACGGAGAGCAAAAAGGAAGTGGAGCGGGCAGTCAAGCTGCAGGATCACCGGCATGCAGTGGTTTTTCCGCTGGAGGACAAGGCAGAACTGGAGAAGCTGTATATTCCGGCCCGGACACTGAGTGGCGATTTCTTCATTTTTCATAAGATTGATGAGGAAAGGGTAGTTGGAATGATTGGTGATGTGACGGGCAAGGGAATCACCGCCGCGCTGAACATCTCTGCCCTTAGGGTGTTGTTTGCGGATTGTATGGAGGTTACTGTTGATCCGCTGCAGGTGATGAAGGAATTGAACCAGAAAGCTATACTGCATCTGGGCGAGGATTATATTGCGGGCTGCTGCTTTTGTCTGGATTTTGGAACAGGCTTGCTGAAGGCAGCGGGTGCAGGGATCAATGAATTCATCCATGTGCCCAAGGACCGGGAGGGCCAATGCATTACCGTCAAAGGCGCGCCGCTAGGCATGTTCGGAGACAGTGAATTTGAGGAGAAATCCATATCCTTTCAATCCGGAGACCGTTTTTGCTTTTACAGCGACGGGATGGACCTTCTCTTTGACAGCCAGGAACTGAGCGGCAGCTACGAATATCTGACCGACCGGATTGCGGGAGCTTCATTACAGGATGACTGCACCTGGCTGAGCCTATCTATTAAGTGAATGAAGGAGCGGATTATGAGAGCTGTTCAGAAGGAAATTCGAATCCATGGTTTGGAGCAGCATCAGCGAATTATTGACGGAATTATAGAAGAGCTTCATCTGGAGGCTTATGCGTTTGACATTCGGCTGATTCTGATCGAAGCCATTACCAATGCTTATTACCACGGTAATCATAGCGATGCTAGCAAGCCGATTATTATCCGGTATTTGCTGAGCGGCGAGCAGCTTGAACTTCAGGTGGAAGACTCCGGGGAAGGAGCAGGTACATTGGTATTCCCGGACATGATCAGCAGTGACGAGCTGCTTGATGAAGGCGGGAGAGGTCTGTACCTGATCCGCTGCTTCTCCGATCAAGTGGACATGATTCACAACACGATGTACATCAGCAAATGCGTAAATCCCTCGTAGACAGAAGAAGGAGAGAATCCCGTGAAGTTAAGTCTAAAAGTTAAAATGAGTATTCTGCTGTTTTTGATTATTAGTGTGCCTTTGTCCATTTCGGGTATCATTTCGTATAATCAAGCCTCTAATGCGCTGCAAAAAACGATCGAGGAGGAATTGCGCGATACCACTGCCTCAACTGCCCAATCTGTCGATTCGGAGCTAACGGCCGTAAGTAATTATCTTGGGATTGCCGGCCAAAATGATACGCTGGCAAGCTTTGCGGGTAATCCGGCAGGCAAGACAGCGAAAAGCCTGGCGTATTCTTATATCTCCGGCTTACAGAAGGATCATGCGAAGCTGCTGGAATCTATCATCATAGCCGGCAATGACGGACAGGTATTGCTGACCAGCAGCTCTGTGAATCCGGATCTTAGTGTTAAGGACCGGGAATATTTCAAACAAGCCCTGCAGGGAAAAGAAACAGAGAGCGAAGTTCTCGTCTCTGAAGAAAGCGGTCATAATATTGTGGCTATTGCCCGCCCGCTGGAGCAGAATGGACAAATTACAGGGGTGCTGATCGGAACTGTTCTGTTCGATAACCTTACCGCTCCAGTAGCCAAGGTCAAGGTTGGAGACAGCGGCTATGGATATATGGTCGACCGCACTGGCCTGATTATATATCATCCCAAGAAGGAGAAGATTCTGAAGGAGACGCTTGACGGTAACAGTAATAAGGAACTTAGTGCAATCTTTCAGGTTATGAAAAATGGCAAGGCTGCCGACGGGTTCTACACTTATGAAGGTGTTCATAAGTATGTATCCTTTCAGCCTGCCGGAAACTGGATAGTGGCCACTACCGCCAATGTTCAGGATTATATGGCTCCAGCGATTAATATCCGCAACATGACTATAATTATCACTCTAGCCTGTATCGTAATCGCCCTGCTTGTGGCTTATTTTTTCACCACCCGCAGCATTGTCAATCCGATTATCAGGCTGGAGAAGGCGATGTCTCTTGCGGGAGAAGGGGACCTGACTGTACATACCTCTATCCGCACAGGAGACGAGCTGCAGGAGCTGAGTGAAGCATTTAATACGATGATTGACAAACAGGATGCCATCATCGAGAAAGTGAGGGCAGGCTCGATCTCCTTGACTTCCATGTCGGAAGAAATGGCGGCTTCGTCGGAGGAGATTAGCGCATCGATTCAGGAGATCAGCTCGAGTACTCAGGAGATTGCCGCCGGCGCAGAGAATAACAATCAGTCCGTAATCAATGCCTCCCAGGTTCTTGTACAGCTCTCCAGTCTGGTGCAGCTGGCCCAGAGTAAGGCGTCTGCTACTTCCGGTAATGCCGATCTGACCAATCAGGCGGCCCAGCGCGGAAGAAAACAGGTCATGAATACGGTCGAAGCCATGAACATTATCAGCAGCAGCACACAGGAAACCGAAGATCAGCTGCAGGAGGTGAGTGAACTCTCAGGCAAGGTATCATCAATTATCGGTACGATTAACGCTATCGCCGGTCAGACCAACCTGCTGGCCCTGAATGCAGCCATTGAAGCCGCTAGAGCCGGTGAGGACGGCAGGGGCTTCAGTGTGGTAGCTGAAGAAGTGCGGAAGCTCTCCGATGAAACCCACAGGCAGGCCAGTGAAATTTCAGTTCTGGTGAATGATATGGTCACACGGATTACCCAGGCTGTAGCCTCCATGAGAGGTGCTTCAGAGGCGGTTGAAGGTGGTGTTCGCGAAGTGACTGAGACGGATCACGTTTTCGTGCATATTATCAATTCCGTGGAGCTTATTACAGGCAGTGTCCGCGAGATTCTGGATATTACCCGGGACGAGGTAGCTACCTCAGATCAGATTATCAGACTGATTGATTCGATGGGGACCATTTCGGAAGTGGCGGCAATCAATAGTGAGAATGTATCAAGTGCTACAGAAGAACAGGCGGCAACGGTCACAAACTTTGCGGCCTCTGCCCAGGAAGTAAGTGCCATGGCGTATGAACTGGAAACGCTCGTAGAGAAATTTATAATCAGGGGTGAATAGCTTGAGCGAGATTACCATCGAAATGCCGGAGATGTTCTCCGTGGAAGAAGCCAGCGACTTCAGAGAAAAGGTTAAGGAATATATTGATAAGGGGACCTACAGCTTTGTTCTTGATTTCAGTACATGTGCCTTTATCGATAGCACCGGGCTTGGAGTAATCGTCAGCTCCTACAAGAAGTGTGTGGAGAACGGCGGCACAATCAAGCTCCAGTCGCTGAATGCCAATGTGCGGAAGATATTCGAACTTACCCGTCTGACCCATGTGTTTGAGATTCTCTAAGAAAAGCTATTCACACAAGCAGCGGCTGTGCGGTCCCACCCGGGACTGCACAGCCGCTGCTTGTGTATCATGGCGTACATGAATGTCTGCTAATCGGTAATATTCCGGGTGTAATATTCAATAATGTCCTTCCGGCGGATAATGCCCAGGAAGATGCCTTTGTCATCGACAACCGGAACAAAATTCTGATCTGCAGCCAGCGTCAGCATATCCTCCATCTGTGCGTGAATCCCGACACTTTCGTTGTGAACATGACGCTGAATATCGCCTACGGTCACATCCCGCATGTTCTCAAAGCTTAATCCTGCCGTATCCTTCAGCTTCCACAGCAAGTCCCCTTCGGATAAGGTTCCCACATATTTACCTTCTCCATCAATAATGGGGATGGCAGAATAATAATGATTCTCCAGTTGTACCAGGGCCTCCAGCATGGTAATGGAGGAGGTAATATACGATACCTGGTCCTTGGGCAGCAAAAAAGCGGATATTTCCATTAGTGAGGCTCCTTTACAGCGGAATTTGCCGATAGCGGTATACTTATTAAAACACAGATTGGGCTGAAAGCGCATAAAAAAATGGTATTCGTGATACTTTAATCTGCATGAAAAAAGGATACAGCATCTCCCAAATGGCTCAGAGAACTATATCCTTAACAGTATTTGGATGACCGGGGCGGGAGGTTAAGCGTTGTCGCCGCTTTGGCCGTCTTCATGGCTTAGCTGCCAGATGATCCCGAATTTGTCCTTCAGACTGCCGTAACATTTGCTCCAGAAGGTCTCCTGTAGTTCCATGATAACAGTACCGCCTTCTTTGAGCTTGTCGTACCATGCTTTGATTTTGCCGGTATCAGCATTCATCAGGGTGAGATTTATATTATTTCCTTCAGTATAAGGCATACCGGGGAAGACATCCGAGAACATCACTGGACTTCCGTCAATGAACATCATGGCGTGCATGACCAGATGCTTGGCTTCCTCGGGAAGAGGGTGGGAAGGGTCCGGAGGTGCCTCACCAAAAGTCATGATCTGCGGGGGCTCTGTTCCAAACACTGTTGCATAAAACTCTACAGCTTCACGTGCGTTTCCGTTAAAATTGAAGTACACATTAATTGCCACAGGCTTCACTCCTCTAAAGTGGTTATTGTAAAGGCAAACGCAATATTTCCACATTGTATCATGTACTTGTCCATTTAGAAATATACGAGCAGTGCACAGTCTTTGCCGCCGGAACAGAGTGGGAACCAAGGTCGCTGGAAGGACTCACTGTGAGATTACGTGGATTAGTGCCTCGCGGATGATCTGTATATCATTAGATATGGGCGCCTTTCTGTCTTCAGATGGACAACCTGCGGATGGTTTCAATATACTGGAGGAAAGTATGGGAACTGATGTTAGGACCTGAGGCAAAGGAGGATGGAAATCGTGAATACGGACATCGCGGACCGAAGACTGGCTAATCAGTTTATTCACAGCTCTGTCTCTATGGAGCCGGAGGAGGTTGTCCGGAGATTAGGGGCTCTGCAGGCCCAGGATTATCTGCAGGCTGTGTGGGCGATTGGCCTCCGGACGCCTTCCGCCACGCTGGCCCAGGTTGAACGGGCAGTAGCAGAGCGAAAGATTGCGCTAACCTGGACGCTGCGGGGAACGATTCATTTCGTGCCGCCGGAGGATGTGAAATGGCTGCTTCAGCTATGTGCTCCGCGTCTCTTAAGGCAGGCTGTGCGGAGAATGGAGCAGCTGGAACTGGATGAGAAGACCCTGGGACGCGCCAGGAAAATCATCTATAACGCACTTAAGAATGGCGGAAGTCTACGGCGGCCGGATGTGCTTGCCCTGCTTGAGGCAGAAGGTATCCGCACCGGAGGGCAGCGCGGTTATCATATTTTGTGGCATAGTGCTTATAATGGGCTGATCTGCTTTGGTCCGCGCAGCGGGAAACAGCAAACCTTTGTGCTGCTAGACCAGTGGGTGGAGCATTCCCGGGAGCTGTCCTTCGAGGAATCGCTCTCCGAGCTGGCTTTGCGCTATTTCACAGCCCATGGACCGGCTACCGTACAAGATTTTGCCTGGTGGGCCGGATTAACGCTAACAGAAGCCAGAGCCGGGCTGGACGCAGTGAAGAGCAAACTTGAGACCGGTGTATTCTCTGGCACGGAGTACTGGAGTCCAGCTTCATCCGGAGGACACATGTCAACAGCCTCTGAGATTCATTTGCTTCCCGGCTTCGATGAATATATTCTCGGCTATGGCGACCGCAGTGCTGTGCTTGAGCCTGAGACCGCCCCGCTTATCGTACCGGGTAATAATGGTGTGTTTCTTCCGACGATTGCCGCAGGCGGGCAGATCATCGGCACATGGAAACGAACCGTCAAGACCAAAGGGGTTGACCTGAAATTCAGTCCCTTTACCAAGCTGGCACAGGACCAAGAAGAGAGGCTGATGTTGGCCGCTGAGCGGTATGCTTCTTTTCTAGGACTTCCTGTCCTTACAATAACAAGATAGAGGAGTAATGAGTGAATTCAGCGAAAGCTATCATCTTCAGCTCTGATTTTGATCTTACGCTTGGCTATCAGCAACCCAACGAAGAGGAAGTGTGGACCTTGGAAGATTATACTTTATTATTGGAACAGCTTTTGCAGCAGGAGCGGAATTTGCAATTCAGCACATTTACAAATCAGACAGCCATCCGGCTGGGCAATGCCATTGTGGAGAGAGCTGTGGCAATGGATAAGCTAATCGTGGTGGATATCCGCAAGAATGGCCAAGTTCTTTTCCATGCCAAAATGAATGACACAGGTCCGAACAACGACCGCTGGATTGCCCGCAAAATAAACACAGCCAACCATTTCGGCCACTGCTCTTACTATATGCATGTGCTATATAAATCATGGAACACTACGATTCAGGACAATGCCTTCGTTGATCCGATGGAGTATGCCGCTGAGGGCGGATGTTTCCCTGTATATATCAGGAACGCAGGTCAGGTCGGAACGATTTCGGTCTCCGGATTATCTGGTGAGGAAGATCATGAGATGATAGTCAGTGTGCTTGAACCCTTTCTTAAGGCGGAGCAGGATTAATCTATTCTGATAATAAATTACAGTATTTCCATATTAAACGGGCGTTCCACAGCCATATCCCTGGCCGTGTGGGCGCCTTTTGCTTGTGAGCTTCCAGGCTGGTACGAAAATGTTAGGAATGGTTATAAACAAAGCAGGAATAATCTGGACTGATATCGAATAGTTTCGTTCATCACAAAATTCGACTTTTCAACTATAAGAGGGGTTACCGCCATGTTTAAAAAAAATAAAACGTTCTTCCTGATCCTGACTTTTGCTCTGATCTTTCTGCTTCCCTTGATTGGGAGCCTGGTCAAGTGGAAGGGGCAGCTGCCGGGGTATGGCGATTTTCCCGCTCAAAAAGTAGAGGCAGACCCTGGTTTCAGCCTGCTGTACTTTTCCCTGGCCTGCATTGTCGCGCTGCTGATTACATTGATTCTGGTTTTTCCCCGGTGGTTTGGCTTCAAAAAGGTCCGCGAAACACCCGTACCGAAAGAAGGGGTAACTCCTTTTCCGGTCTGGTTCTGGTGGAGCCTGCCAGTGCTTGCCATCAGCTGGTTCCTAATGTGGGCCCGGGTCAAGCTGTTCATTTCGTTCGAATACTACACTTTTGTACCATTATGGTGGTCATTCATATTAATTCTAGACGGATTGGTGTATAAAAGAAATAAAGGCGCTTCGATCATATCGCGCAAACCGCATGTGATGCAGCTGCTGGCTGTAGTGTCCTGCTTCAGCTGGTTTGCTTTTGAATATCTTAATTTCTTTGTGATTGAGAACTGGTATTATCCGAATAATGAGGTGTTCTCGAACTTTGGCAATGTGTTCTGGTTCTCACTGTCGTATACGACGGTGCTTCCGGCAATCTTTGAATGGTACCTGTTACTTAAGACTTTTAGCGCGTTCAGGAACCGCTATCGGTATGGTCCGAAATTCAACGTCTCCCGGATTTTTCTGATCATTTACTATGTGATAGGGCTGATATTGGCTTTTGGGATGGGTTATTATCCATATTTGCTGTTCTGGGTGTTGTGGGTGGCACTTGTCCCGATGCTCTCCGCGGCAATGGCACTTGTGGGATTCTGGACGCCTTTTACTCCGGTTAAGAACGGGGACTGGTCCAGTGTCATTCTGATTGGGCTTGCCACACTGTTTAACGGATTCTTTTGGGAGTTCTGGAATTTCGGCAGTGAGTGGTTCCATGATTCTATGCCAACCAATCCTAACTACTGGAAGTACTCGGTACCTTATTTGGACAAATTTCATATATTCTCAGAGATGCCCGTCCTGGGGTATTTCGGTTATCTCTTTTTTGGGCTGAACTGCTGGATTATCTGGCTGATTGCTGCCTATATCTTTAAGTTTGATGCGGATATTGAAGTGACGGGAGAACAGAGCTAAAGGTGGAGTGGGTATGGTTGTGTTTGACCGATATGAGGTACTGGAGACGATTTCTGACCAATATATAAAATCCGTATACAGAAGTATCGATTCCGTAACGGGTGAATCGGTCATTCTGAAAGTACTTAAGCCGGAATATGCCGGAACGGAAGCAGTGATGAGGTTCAAGCAGGAGTACAAGCTGCTCAAGGAGCTGAGCGAGAACACGAGCGGTGTCATCAAGCCATACAGGCTGGAGGAGCAGAATAACTCCTACATTATGGTGCTGGAGGATATTCACGGACGTTCGCTCAAAAGAATCATGGCAGAGGATCAGCCGGAGCCAGAGGTACTGATACAGCTGGCGATTCGGATCGTAGATATTCTGGGGGCGATTCACGAGCGGAATGTCATCCATAAGGATATCAAGCCTTCCAATATCATTTGGAACAGTGACCAGAATATTGTACAAATTATTGATTTCGACCTAGCCGTGAAGCTGTCCAGGGAGAAGCGGGATTTTCAGAACAATGGTGTACTGGAAGGCAGCTTGCTGTACATATCACCCGAGCAGACCGGCAGAATGAACCGCAATGTGGACTACCGAAGTGATTATTATTCCTTGGGCATAGTCCTCTATGAGATGATGACGGGCAAGAAGCCTTATGATGCGGGAGAGATGCTGGAGCAGATCTACTCCATTATTGCCAAAGAAGCAGTTCCTCCATATAAGGCAACTGGGGGAAGGGTCTCAAGCAGTCTGTCAGCAGTAATAATGAAGCTAATGGAAAAGTCTTCGGAGGACCGGTACCGCAGCGCATATGGAATTAAAGCGGACTTGAAGAAATGTCTGGCTGGCCAGGAGAACTTCGTAGTTGGTGCAGAAGACCGGCTGAATATCTTTCGGATTCCGCAGCGGTTATATGGACGCGATCAGGAGCTTGGACGTCTCGTGGATTCGTTCCGCAGAAGTGTCAAGGGCAGTACACAACTGATGCTGGTCACCGGAGAAGCCGGGGTGGGTAAAACCGCACTGGTCCATGAGCTGCACAAGTACATAAGTCAGGAGAAGGGACTTTTTGCAGAAGGAAAGTTCGATCAGTATAACCAGAATATCCCCTACAGTGCCATTATTCAGGCGTTTCGGCGATTAATCAGCCAGTTGATGGATAGTCCTGATGAGAATCACAAGGCCTATCTCAAGGAGGCATTAGCCAAGGCTCTCGATGGGAATGGCAATCTGATTGCCGGTCTGATTCCTGAACTGGACACCTGGATTGGCATTCAGCCGGAGATGGAATCGCTGAATCCGGCAGAAGAAACCAACCGGTTCTATCTTACCTTTGCCAAGTTCATCGAAGGAATTACGCATAACGAGAAACCCTTAGTGCTGTTTCTGGATGATGTGCAGTGGGCGGATTATTCCAGTCTGCAGCTGATCGAGAAGCTGCTGCTGGGTCATCAGCTGCAAAAGGTTCTTATTGTCTGCTCTTACCGGCAGAATGAAATTTATGAGGGGCATCCGCTGATCAGTACGATCTCCGCGATTGAAGTTAGTCGTGAGGTTGGAAGCATAATCCTAAACTCCTTAACTGAGGCACAGGTTGGCAGTCTGGTATCCGATACGTTGTTCACTACACCCTCCCGGGTTCAGGAACTTACCGAAGTAATTTATAAGCGGACCAAAGGAAATGTTTTTTTTATAAAAGAAATTCTCAAGGATTTGTACAGGAATGGGTATTTGTACTTTGACGAGTCGGAAGGATTATGGGCCTGGCAGACGCAGCGGATTGTCAGCTTGCCGGTGAACGAGAGCGTGGTCGACTTCCTGATGCTGAAGCAGCAGGAGCTTCCGCAGAATGTGCGCAGAATACTGATGCTTAGCGCAGCAGTGGGTAATGTATTTGATTTTGGAATATTGGCCCTGATTGCTGATGAACCGCTTGAGGTGGTTGCTCATGCCATAGCCACAGCTGTGGAAAAAGAGTTTATCTTACCCGAGGACTACCGGTACGCCCGGATGTCCAGCTTCCTGTCGGCACCGGAAGAAGAGGCATTGCAGAATCTGGATATCCGATTCAAATTTGCACATGACCGGATTCAGCAGTCGTTTTACCAGATGCTTGACGAAGAGGAACGGGCCGCTCTGCATCTGGCCATCGGCCGTTTGCTGCTTGAACGCCTGAGTCACGGGGAGATCGAAGGGATTATCGTTGATATTGCCGCACACCTGAATAAAGGGCTAGACAGGCTGTCCGGCAAGGCGGAAGTCGATAAAGTGGTCAGGATTAATCTAAGAGCCGCGCGCAAGGCCAAGGCAGCCTTCGGCTATGACTCGGCTTTCCGGCTGCTGGAAGCGAATATCGGGCTGATGGGAGAGACATCCTGGGAAGAGGACGGGACGCGTGCGGCTGAGATTTACCAGCTATATGCGGAATGCGGATATCTTACTCATCAGGTTGAAGCAGCCGATTCGGCATGTGGGGTCCTGATCAGGCATACCAGAGACAGATTGGCCCTTGCCCAAATCTATGAAATGCAGGCCAATCATTACATGTACCTGGGAATGATGAAAGAGTCCATAGCCTCTGGAAGGCTGGGGTTATCTACACTGGGCGTTCATATTCCTGCCCGGGTAGGCATGGCATCCGTTCTTAAGGAGCTCGTGAAGATTAAAACCGCGCTGCGGGGAAAAACGGTTGATCATATTTTTGAAGCCGAAGAGATGAAAGACCCGGAAATGAAGCTGGTGATGCGGCTATTGATCAACTTTATTCCTCCAGCCTTTATTTCCGGAGAAACTTCGCTGTTCGGGCTGGTTGTTCTGAAGAAGGTAGGACTTACCCTGAAGCACGGCAATGCTCCAGAGTCAGCGCTCGCGTTCATCGGTTATGCGATGCTGCTGTCCGGGTTCGGAGATTCCAAGGGAGCTTTTGATTATGGACGTCTAGGTATTCGAATCAATGACAAGTTCAACGATCTGCAATGGAAAGGCGCGGCGTATGTGCTATATACGCTATTCTGTCATACCTGGACCGAACCTTGGGATACGCTGCATGAGTGGTACACTACCTCCATTGAGGCGAGTCTGCGCACAGGAGATTTACTCTATCTGGCGCATTCCTGCTACTATGTGAACCTCTGGAATCCCGGGATGGATATTCCCACGAATCTGCAGGAGAGCTTAAGAATGATTGCCATGATCGAGAACACGAAATACAAGGAGTCCTTAGCCACCGCACAGTTGTCCCGGCAATACCTGCTGAATCTATCGGGCGAGCTGCAGGACCGCTTATCCTTTGACAGTGCAGACTTCAGTGAAGCGGCCTATCTGGAGGAGCTGGAGACAGCCAAGTATTACTCCGGGATCGCAATCTACTATATTTATAAAATGAAACTGCTGTTTACCTATGAGAACTACACCGAGTCTCTGACCTATATCGACAAAGCATACCCGATCATCGGCACGCTTGCCGGATCAGCTTTTATGGAAGAGTTCGCCCTCTATACGTTCTTGAATTTGGCCTATGCCTATAAAGATTTGGGCACTAAGCGGAAAAGGCAAGCCAAAGCCAGAATGCGCAAGGAGTACCGCCGGGTGCTCAAATGGGCCAAACATGCGCCCGAAACCTTCCGGCAGCATGAGGTGCTGATGAAGGCTGAATGGGCCAGAATGGCAGGACGTGACGATGAAGCTGGACAGTATTATGATATGGCGATCGAGGCCAGCGATCAGGGAGGGTTTGTACGGTACAAGGCACTCAGTAATGAGCTGGCTGCCCGCTTTTATTATCATAAGGACTTCAAGGAGTTCGCCGGTTACTTGCTGAGACAGTCGGAGTATTATTATTCCGTATGGGGTGCGAAAGGTAAAATTGCCTTTCTCAATGAAAGATACCCGGATATGATCACAAGAATTAATGCCAAAGAGTTCATGAGCGGCCGCACGATAACGGATTACACAGAAAGTCTGGATCTGAACTCTATGATTCTGGCTTCACAGGCCATCTCCAAGGAAATCGAGCTGAACAATCTGCTGGAAGCGCTGATGCAAATCGTCATAAAGAATGCAGGAGCGCAAAGAGGCTGCATCGTGATGACCTCCAAAACCAATCTGCTCGTCGAAGGGGAATACCGGCCGGTTGAAGACCGGATTACGGTAGCGGTGCATGACCGGACAAGGTACGACCATTTGCCATATTCTATCCTGAAGCAGGTAGAGGAAAGCAGCGAGAGTGTGATCTACAATGATGCGTTCTCTGAAACGCCGTTCGTAAATGATCCCTATATTGTCAAACACCGCCCTAAATCGATGGTCTGCATGCCGCTGATCAACCAGAACAAGACCATTGCAGTCATTTATCTTGAAAACAACCTGATGACAAGTGTATTTACTGAGCAACGGATGAAGATTATTAATTTGCTGTCACGGGAAATGGTCTTCTCGCTGGAAAATGCCACTCTGTATTCCGAGCTTGAGCGCTCAGAGGAAAAGTACCGGGAACTGGTTTACAATTTGCAGGACGGCGTCTTTATTACCCAAGACAAAATATGCAAATATGTCAATGGGGCTTTGGCACAGATGCTCGGTTATGTAGCGGAAGAAATGGTGGGGCAGCCTTTTGAGAAATTCGTGAGTCTTCCTGAACGGGATAAGGTGTTGCATTATTATGCCAGAAGGGTTGAAGGGAAACCGGTTCCATTTGAATATGAGACCAAATTGATTCACAAAGACCAGAACCGTGAGGTCATAGTGATCCACAAGGTCACACGGATCAATTATATGAACCAGCCGGCCATTCAGGGTACCGTCAAGGACATCACTGAACGGAAGAAGGCGGAGCAGGAGCTTCTAAGGCATAAAGAGCATCTGGAGGAGCTGGTAGCTGAGCGTACCAAGGAGCTGGAGCTGAATAATGAAGAGTTGAATAAGTACATTCAGCTGATTGAAAAGATATCCATCACCGATGAGCTTACAGGTCTCTATAACCGCAGATATTTTAATAAGCTCCTAGTGATTGAAGTGGAAAAAGCTGCAGCGGCTCAACAATATCTGACCTATATGATGCTCGATATTGATTATTTCAAGAAATATAATGACACCTACGGGCATTTTGAGGGTGATACCGTATTGCGCAGAGTCGGGAGACTGCTGCAAGAGCTGTCCGAACGTGCGGGTGGATTCGCGTTCCGGCTGGGCGGGGAAGAGTTCGGGATCATAGTCAGCGGTTTCACCCCTCAGCAGTCCAGGGAATATGCCGAGAACATCAGAAGAAGCATTGCTGATCTGGGAATCGAGCATGCGCTGAGTACGGATTATGGAATCATTACCGTTTCTATTGGTGTGGCTACAATTCATGTGGACTTTATCCGCGAAGGCGATCTCTACAAGCTTAGTGATGATGCGCTGTATCAGTCCAAAGCCAATGGCAGAAACTGCGTTACCCTGTTTCAGGAGCCAGAGGGAGCCGCCAATCTATAAAAGTTGTAACAATATTGGCCGTGCCGGAGACGGGTTAACCGTTACCGGAGCGGCCTTTTTAAAAAGATAAAAATGTATATGTTTCACGCTATAAATGATCCTTCTCTTTCTCGCTGAAACGGATGCCGTCCTTATAAGGATGGCGTAGCCGTTTCTACTTGTTTCCATGGGTAAATTCCCGCATATTGCAGATACTCTCCGTAAAACGCGAGGAGGCAGCAGTATGGGGCAGGGGAATAAAGGATTATCGGTGTGGGGATTGACAATGCTTGCACTGGGGACGGTGGTCGGCGGCTCCTTTTTCCTGGGATCGTCGGTGGCAATCCGTGCGGCAGGACCGTCTGTGCTGCTGTCCTATGTAATTGGAGGGATTCTTGTCTATTTTATTTTGTCCGCATTGTCGGAGATGACGGTAGCTAATCCGGTTGCGGGGTCCTTTCGAACCTATACGGAACAGGCTTTTGGCCGCGGCGCAGGATTCACGGTAGGCTGGGTCTACTGGACAGGACTTGTGCTTGCGATGTCCAGTGAAGCTACGGCAGTGTCCATTCTGCTGCGGGGCTGGTTTCCGGCCTTGCCGCTTGCACTCCTCGGATCGGGGATTATCGTGGGGGTGACCCTGCTTAACCTGCTGGGTGCAAAACGGCTGAGCAAGCTGGAGAGCGGACTCGCCGCATTTAAATTGCTCGCCATTGTGGCGTTTGTGCTGATTGCCGTGGCTTTAATTGTGGGCTTGGGTACAAGAGGTGCAGGTCCGGTAGGTCTTGGCGTTGCCCGCGGGCAGAGCTTGATGCCTGGAGGGATTTCCGGAATCGCGGGAAGCATGCTGATGGTGATGTTCACTTATGCAGGCTTTGAGGTGCTCGGTCTGGCGGCATCAGAGACGGGCAATCCGGGAATCACTATTCCACGGGCGATCCGGTATACCATCGTGCTCCTGGTCGGATTGTATTTGGCAGCAATAACCGCTCTGTTCCTGCTGTTGCCCCCGGCACGATTAGTCCATTCGTATCTGCACTAAGCCTATACGGATTGGGGTGGACCGGGACCGTGATGAATATCGTGCTGGTATCTGCCATTTTGTCTACGATGCTGGCTTCGGTATTCGGTCTGGGCCGAATGCTCCGTTCTTTGGCTGAGGAGGGGCATACTCCCGAATGGATGCGGGACCGTACGGACATTCCCTTTAGAGGTATCCTGATCTCCGGGGCCGCGATGCTGGCAGGACTCTGGATGGGAATGCTGCTGCCGCAGGGGGTCTATCTCTTTCTGGTCAGCTCAGGCGGCTTTTCGTTGCTGTTCTCCTATGTAATCATCATGGCCAGCCATTACCGGCTGCGCAAGCGTCATGGCAGTCCACTGACCGGGCAGCATGGGCTGCGCGGATATCCTTACACCTCATGGATTGCGATCGTAAGTCTGGTAGCGATTCTTGCCAGTATGCCGCTGATCCCGGGACAAGGCGGAGGACTCGCGGCGGGTGTGATGTTTGTTGTGTTATTTTCCGGGATTTATGCGCTTGGAGTCATGCGGAAGACCAGGGAACCGGCCGGATTTCGGAGACAGCCTTTTCAGGTGCCAGCGATAATGGCCCAGATGGAGGCGGCAGAGGAGCTGGAAGGGAAAAAAGAGCAGGATACTATGAATGAATAGGGAAGGGAAATCCTCGAGAGGTTAGTTCAGCTTACGGGATTCCTTTTTTTCTACGACAGCATAATTAACTACCTTATAAGTGAATTCCATTTTGCTCTAAGTCGTTGAGGTAGCCTGCGCTATTGCGATTAAATTTTTAATGGTCGTAACAAGTGAAAAAGCCTTTCCAAAACTCTCTGGAAAAGTTAAGTAAATTGTTAACCATTAGCTCGTCACTCTGATGCGTATAGGTTTGTTTCACCCATTCCAGTAGCAGGGACAGTTCCCACTCAGCCGTCTCACTACTTTTGTCTTCCTCAGGAGTGAGTAGGCTAGCGTATGTTCCAAGGGTTTCACTAGCCGCGAAACAGCTGTATGATTAGGTTTTAGTTCTTCAATTTTTACTGAATAATCTGACAACACCTTGAAGTAAATTAAGCTCTTTTTTTACTCAAGCATCTTTGTAAGGAAGCTTGTATGGCTTGTGCACGTTCATAAATAATTAATCCAGGAAGCCCCAATGGTGGATCTCCATCTTCAAGGAGCAGAGCTCGAACGGCTGCCACATATCCCTTAGCAGTTCGTACAAATTTTGAGCATGTCTTTCACCCGTTGGAATGCCTTGTTCGTTCACTGCTTCGGTAACTTCCGAACCGTTCGATGTTGCTAAAGCGTAGTTCCCCAACGAGAGCTGGCACGTCATATCCATACGAGGAATGCTTCAAGCTAAGCATCTCAGCTTCAGCAGATTTATACGCAACGCCTGCGTGTGCACAGTCTGGATTTTTACAAGCATAAGCCATGCTCCATGCATGGATGATTCCGTCTCTTGTGATAATCTTTTCTCCCATGCGGTATGGGTTCTCCGCAATTTAGATTCACAGTGTGGACCATTTTTAAACTCAGGTCTGAAGTAAACTCTGAGCGCGGCACCCAATCTATTTTTCTCAAGCATGAAGGTCATCTCCTGGGGTAAATTCTGACCTATATACCTTCGACAAAAGACTGGAAACCTGCTAGTTAATCTTGCTGTAGTAGTTTTTTTTTTTTTTTTGAATTTGCTAACGTGCAGATTTTGTTGCCGGGCAGCGTCTGAGAAGTCCTCCAGGCGAATAGATATTGGTGATGCGGGTTTTAGTTCAATGACCAATACCTGTCACTAAAGGGGGAATTAGTATGCATCCGTCTGCAATCTATGCTGCAACAGTCGATTCCCATACCCTTGCAACATTTCGAGCACTTGTTGAGGCAATCATACCTGATTCACCAGTGTCTGCCATATATCCGCTGGAGCTGACTGCAGGAGCAGCTGATTTGTGCATACACGAGTATATGATCTGGGAGCTGGACCACAGCCTGTCTCTTGTATTGGGATTGGGTTTGACGGACATTCCATTGTCCTGTTCCACCGCAGGATTGCTTAATGCTGGTGCCCTCCATTTAGCCGCCTTGGGACAGCTGCAGTATCCCCCCAATCACCTGCTTTGGGAAAGCGGACCATTCAGCGCAATATCCCCGGCTGACCGGATTCGTGTTCTTGCTATGCTGGAGCAAGGGATTATTGACCCAGGGGTTTTGCCTTCTCCATACCGGAACGATTTGGGGTTTACCCGGTATATGATTGACTTTCTTAACCGGCAAACGATGTTTGGCAACTATTCGGAGTGGTCGGCATACGGAACGACCCGGCTTAGGACACCGACCGAACGAAGGCTGGAATATTTCCCGGTCTCATGGAAGCAGGCGGAATATCCTGGAGTTGTGCCGGGATACCGGGCGCTCATTGGATATATGCTGACCATCCAACGCAAGGGAGGGGAATCCACCATTGAATAGTGCAGAAACAATGTTCGATGCGGACGTCATCGTGATCGGATCAGGCGGTGGAGGTGCCGTTGCAGCGAAGGAACTTGGGGAGGCAGGCTTGAAAGTGCTGGTATTGGAAGCCGGACCATGGTACGGAAACAAACAATGGGCGAATCCGAACAGCGAGCGGGGCGGAGAGTGGAGCTCCGAGTATAAGGATTTGGATGTAGGGATATACAAGAAGATCTTCAATGCATATGAAAACAATATGAATGATTTTGTGTCCGGCGTATTCCGTTTTGGGCCTGCCGACCGCCGCCGCACACCGTGGCACCGGGTCATGCGCCAGAAAGGTGACATCTGGCAGCTATCTGGGGTAGGGGGAACGACCCAGCTTTATTGGTCGCAGTCACCGCGCGCTTTCCCCCTTGCGGTCGACAATATTTGGCCGATCAGCTATCGGGAGCTGATTCCTTATTACGAAAAGGCCGAAGCCACGCTGCCGGTCCAGTTCGCGCCTACAACGCCCAAGGAAGAGCTTTTTTTCTACGGCGCCAAAAGGTCAGGCTGGCAGCTGAATCCGACGCTGAATGTCACGACCCCGGGTTACCGTCCCAATCCGAATGCCATTCTTCCCACCAACGAGCATCTGATGGACCCCAATTACTCGCTTGAGCAACTGTCCAACATGGAAGGATGTACCTTGAAGGGGAATTGTGTCAATGGTTGCTCATCCGGGCCTTCTGTGGATAAGATCGCCAAAAGGAGCACCCTTGTCAGCTACGTTCCACTCGCTCTCAAAACCGGAAACGTTGCAATCCGGCCGAACTCCTTCGTGATCAAGCTCTTGACGGCGCAAGATCCGAAAGAAGGACTTCGCGCAACTGGTGTGCAGTTTCGGGATACGTGGACGGGAGAAATCGGCGAGTTAACGGCTAGAACGGTTGTTATGGCCGCTGGCTGCATCGAATCTCCGCGTCTCTGGCTGAATTCGGGGCTACCCTTTAACGAATGGGTGGGAAGAGGACTAACCAATCATTGCTTTGACTGGGTTGCAGGCGTTTTTGATGAAAAGGATCTGATGCGCACTATTGGACAGCCAGCGGTCTATCCGTATGTCGGCCATACTTCGGGGGCCAGGGTCGATATTCCGGGAACCGGGATTTTTCAAGTCTCTTGCCTAAGCCCTGGTCTAATGGCCTTCTTGACCTATGGGTTCAGTGAAGCGGGATATGACGCTCTTAATCCGCCGGAGCCGGGAGCGCCGTGGGATATTCACGGCCGTGTCGTTGGTCCTCAGCTCAAAGAGCTGATGATGAACTATTCCCGGACGATGAGCATGCTGATTCTTACGGATGACGAGACACTCTATCGTAACAGGGTACAGGTCGATCCACTCCTGAAAGACGAGAACGGTCCGATTCCGATCATACATTATACTCCTAGCCCGAAGACACTGAAGAAGAGGGATCAACTGGCGAGATACGCTTCGGAAACGCTGAAGCAAGCCGGTGCCAGAAAGATTATCCGCTCAGATACTCCCTTTGGCTCCATGATCCATCTCGAAAGCACGATGCGGATGGGATATGTCACCGATACGAACTGTGAGGCTTATCAAGTGAGGCGCCTGTTCATAGCCGACAACAGTGTGCACTTCAATGGCATCGGCGGCCCTAACCCTACTCTCACGACACAAGCGCTGGCTACCCGGACGGCAGAGAAGATTGTCACTAAGTATTTCAGCTAACCACCCATTGCGGTGGCATAATACAGGACGGCTCCTGATAAAGCGATAATAAGCAAAAAGGCGGCTGCTTTTCCGAGCACTTTCATTGTTCTTGCCCCCCTTCCATATGCATTCTTTTGTTATGCATGAAGTATGCACGGCGGCAGGGAAAATATACCTCAATGGAGCCCCCACTAAGGGACTATCTCAAAAGCTTTGGAAAAAGCAAAAGGGATGGCCCCTTTTTCGAAATATAAGAATTTATATGTTGTACAAGCCGTTTCAACTTGCCTCTCACTCATGGTATTTAATTCCGAATAATCCAATAATGGATGGGGGATGTTATATCTTGAAAGGGGTGGCATATGAAAGCGAAAAAAAGAGTATCTGGTCCTTTCGAAAACAGGCTGAAAGAATTAGAAAAAACAATTGAATCGAAGATTTCCGGCAAGTTGGATGACAATGAGTCTGCCATCACTCAATTGTTTGCTAATTGCTCCGATCTGGTCGTGCGCAAACTACATATGTTAGGCTCCATTCCCGGTATGGTGGTTTATTTGAAGGTTTTAGTTGACGATCAGCTTTGGGATGCCGGATTTTTGGAGCCTTTGATGCAGCCGGAGGCCGTATCTATTGACAACCCCCGTCAGCTCTATGAAATACTGAATTTCAAATTCGCTTCCATTGTACAACCCCGTATCGCCACGAACATGAATGAAATCGTTCAAAGCATCGTTAGGGGAGAAGTCGTGTTATTCGCCCAATCCTCCTCAGAGGCGTTCACCTTTGGGCTAAGCGACAAGCTGCATCGTCCGCTTGAGGAACCGGCAACGGAAGCAGTCATTCGCGGTCCGCGATACGGTTTTAATGAGAAGCTCGATATCAACATTGCCCTCATTCGCCATCGACTCCGGACGCCCCTGCTAAAGACGGAAAAGCTCTGTGTAGGAAGACTTTCTCAGACTGACGTAATGATTGTATATATTGATAATCTAGCAGAACAAAGCGTAGTTGAAGACGTGAAAAAACGGATATCCAGCATCGATATGGACAGCGTACTGGAATCCGGATATATCGAGGAATTGATTAGCGATCATCCCTACTCACCGTTTCCCCTGATGCAGGCGACTCAACGGCCCGATTTGGTTTCAGGTTCACTGATCGAAGGTAAAATAGCGGTCCTCATTGACGGCTCGCCGATGGTACTTGTTCTCCCGATCACATTCTGGTTCGGGTTTCAGTCAGCCGAGGACTATTATACTAATTTCATATACGTTACGATGCTGCGATGGCTCAGATATTTATTCGCTTTTTTAGCGATGGCGCTCCCCTCCTTATATATTGCCGTAACGACCTTCCATCAGGAAATGATCCCGACAAGCTTGGCCCTCAGCCTTGCAGCGGCGCGGGAAGTTGTTCCTTTTCCGGCAATAGCGGAAGGATTGATCATGGAAATTACCTTTGAGGCGCTGCGCGAAGCAGGAATCCGCCTTCCCCGTCCAGTAGGCCAGACGATCAGCATTGTGGGCGCACTTGTCATTGGACAGGCTGCGGTTCAGGCAGGTATTATTTCCGCTCCCCAGATCATCGTCGTATCCGTTACAGGTATTGCTTCCTTTCTCATCCCGAACCCGGGCATGAGCCAGGCGATCAGTATTATACGGTTTCCGCTTATGCTTCTCGCTGCAAGCTTCGGCCTGTATGGAGTTGGGATTGGCTTGATTTGTATCTTGATCCATCTGGTAACCCTGAAATCCTTCGGTGTTCCCTATATGACACCAATTGCACCATTTAACCCCACAGGACTAACGGATACTTTGATCCGTGCCCCATGGCGGGTAATGCGGAGGCGTCAACAGCAAACACAGCGAAGAATGGAGTGAAAGGAGCAAATGACCAGAATACTCCGGACATTCAGGTTCCTGGTTATTTTCGTTATTCTCGGATTGACGACCGGCTGCTGGGACCGCAATGAAATGGACGATCTCGCTTTGGTCATGGCAAGCGGAATTGATCTTACAGATGATGGACAGCTCGAAATAACCCTTCAGATCGCCCTTCCAACGGGAATCCCCAGTGCCGTACAGTCCGGGGGGAGAGGCAAGAAATCAGTCATCGTCATCTCGGCCAACGGGAAGAACTCATCGGAAGTGACAGGGAAATTGCAGCAGCAACTGTCTCGTACCATTTATTTCGGGCATAGAGGCGTCATCATTTTCGGAGAACATTTCGCCCGGCATGGTATCAATAAGGTAGTGGATACATTTACCAGATTCCCTGAGAGCCGCTCCAATAGCTATGTGCTAACAACTTATGGAGGGACAGCCAAAGAAATTTTGAACACCCCTTATCAGCTTGAACTCATTCCGGGTATCGGCATCAACAAAATTCAATCCAGCAAATTAAGCTTTCCTGTCAAAATGGACGAATTCTTGAATGCCCTGGCCTCACAAGACAGATCACCGGTTACCGCTGCCATAAGGGTCATTCATAAAGGCACTGATAAGGAAACGTTCACGATTGACCGGGCTGCAGTTTACCATAGAAATCAATTATCCGGATACCTGTCATCCGATGAAGTAAAACTATTACGTTGGTGGACAGGAAAGACACACCATTTGAGGTTTAGTGTGCAAATGGAACCTGAGAACGAACAATACGGAGGGACCGTAGGTGTTGAACTGCTGCATAGCAGCATGAAAATGCACTCGGTAATCAAGAATGACCTCCCCAAAGTAAAGGTGTCGTTACATGCCTCCGTCCGGGCGGTCGATAACGATACGGAGCTGGACCTGAGCAAAGTGAATCATATGAAACGTGTCGAAACCTTGTTGTCGAATCAAATTCAAAGCGAGGCAGAGAGCATGATAACGCATGTACAAAAAGTGCTCAAGTCGGATATCCTCGGCATCGGAGAGAACATCCACATCGAGCATCCGTATGCATGGGGAAAAATGGGAGATAAATGGCTTGATATTTTTCCTGAGGTTCCCGTGACTGTCGATGCCCACATCAAGATCGAACGAACGGGCAAAACGCACTCCCCCGCACATAAAGAAAAAAGGGACTAATCTCAACTGGAAAAGGGGTTGCTTGCGATGAAGATGAAATTGACGGGTCTACAGGTTTTCTGGATCATCCTTATCATGGATCTCGGGATGACATTGGTCATGACGGTCACCCCAAGCCTACAGGCAAAACAGGATGCGTGGATTTCCGTTGTCGTTGCCGGAGGTATCGCTTCGCTGATCGCACTCTTGGCGACGCAAGCCGCGAAGCTTTACCCCGGACAGACTTTTTTCGAATACAGTCATATAATTCTTGGGAGATGGATCGGCAAAGCTGTAATCGTAATATACTTGATTCAATGGTATACAATCACCCCCATTATTCTCCGCCAATTCTCCGATTTGGTCCAAGTCATGCTGCTTCACGGAACACCGAAAGAAGCAGTCATGCTTCTGATGATCATCGTGATTGTCTATGCAACCTATGCCGGCGGAATTGAAGGCATTGCCCGCTGTGGCGAGGTTCTGGGGCCGATCATCTTGCTCATGATCAGCCTTGTCCTGATCGCTAGCGCCAACAATATTCAATGGAGGAACATCCTCCCGGTCTATGCGGATAGCGGAATGACGGGAATACTGGGTGGAGCGCTGGCACCAGCCTCCTACCTCGGTCATTCTGTTGAATACCTTATGTTTGCCGCATTTTTGACCCAGCCGCGTAAGGGGGCGGTGTACGCGTTCGGGGCCGTCTTGACCTCGGTATTCTTTGTACTGATAACAACGCTGATGGTGATCTTCACTTTGGGGGTCAATCTTTCCTCTAACACGTGGTACCCTTTTTTCGAAATGACCAAAAAAATATCACTGTTCGGCTTTATCGATAATTTCGATGCGATTCCGGTCGTCGTATGGCTTGCCAGCGTATTTGTCAAATTTGCTGTGATGCTCTTCCTGATGAGCTATGGTACTGCCCAATTTTTGCATGTCCGCAACTGGAGGAACCTGATTTGGTTCATTGCACCGGTGATGTTTGTATTTGCGTTAATTCCCCAAGATGTAACGGAGGCGACTTCAAATTATTTGCAGCGTTACTGGGTGCCGTTTGCCATGCCGGTGAATATGCTCGGCCTGCCCTTGCTCTTGCTTGTAGTAGGTAAATGGAGACAAAGGAAACGGCCGGCTGCTGCAGATCATGCTTAAGACCGTATGTTCAGAGGAGATTTGGCAGGACCGCCGTACAAATTATACGTATAGCCTAAAGACAGTTCATCGGCAGGGGTAATAGAAGTAGAATCAATACTCGGTGCAAAGGTTATAGATAAAAAACAGCCCGTGAGCATTCACGGGCTGTTGGACTAATTGTTTTGTAATTATAGCTTAGTATTCGTTGAACATTGCAGCGATTTCCTCGTAACCCGTTGTTTGGGTCAACGCCAGCGACAACAGAATCCGTGCCTTCTGCGGTACCAGACTGTTGCAGGGAATCGAATTGGCGGACAGGTCGATATAGGAATCCTTCAGTGTAATGCCGCTGGATATCCGCGAGCATCTGACGACAGGAATATTGTTGTTTTTGAGCTCACCGACCTTATCGATCCAGGGCTTGCTGTAGATGCCTCCGCCGGCTCCGGCAATAATAATGCCTTTGGAGATGGTAGCCAGATAATCCAGAATGCCCGGATTGGCATCCACATGGAAGTAGGCCACGGACACCTCCGGCAGTTCAACCAATGTTGATACGTCAAACTGGGCGGCGGTAGTATGTTTTTTGAGCGATCTCGTATAGAAAAAAGCCTGGCTGTCCCGCATATAGCCTAGACACCCGAAATCCCGCTCATCGAAGGCATTGGCCTTAAAGGTGTTGACCTTCTGCACATCCCGGCCGCTGTAAATCCCTTCAGCAAAAACCACCATGACTCCCTGACCGGAAGCCTCCGGGTTGGCCGCCAAGGCCACCGACTGATACAGATTCAGCGGGCCATCCGCACTGATCGCCGTAGCTGGACGCATGGAGCCGGTAATTACGACCGGTTTATCGGTTTTGATTACCAGATTCAGAAAATAGGAGGTTTCATCCAGGGTATCCGTACCATGTGTGATGACAAACCCATGAACATCTTCACGAAGTGCAAGTGTGTTGATTAGAGTGGCCAAGGTCAGCCAGTGTTCGCTGGTAATATCCGCGCTGCACAGATTGCTGACCTGCACCCCCGCACAATTCGCTACCCGTTCCAGATGGGGAACACTGTCCAGCAAATCCTGTATCGGCAGAGCACCGGGCTCGTAATTTAAGGTTTTATGCGCTTCGCCACTGCCGGCAATCGTACCGCCGGTGGCGAGAATGACCACATTTTTAAGAATGGGATTATAAAAAGGTGAAGCTGTAAAATTCACTTCCGGAGATGGAATAATCATCGCTTATTTCCTTTCAGATGATATCGTAAATCAAGTATATTGAGGATCAATGTATTATAACATACGATATATGGGGTTAAGGGTGTTTTTTAATCAGAACATAGTATACTGAGGGAAATTACCAATCTATAGGGAGGAGCTGGAAGATGATTGAATTGGAGGTTCAAGACTATTACAAGGGTTTGCCGGCGCTGGATCAGGTGAAAATAAACACACTCTTTGCGAGAGCTGTGCTGGAGCAGCGAATTCCGGGCAAAGTCTATGCCGACAGCAAAGATATACCGCGAGCGTTCTATGTCGTTCATCCATACGGGATGTCATTGGTTTATGGTGATTCCTCGAATAGCAGCTTTAATCGCGGGCTGTCTGATTACATATTGGACAGAGAGGGAATCCGTCTGTATGCGGAATGGCTGCAGGGAGACCCGGCCGGTGAATGGAGTGAATGGATCGATGCGTTAGCGGCTGTACATAATAGTGAATTACAGGTAAGGGGCGGGATGATTGAACAGGACGATCATCGGCTAATTCAGAGAAATACCAGAGTGAACTTCAGATTAGACCGTGAAGCTTATTTTGCTGCCAGAGCACAGTTCTTTAAGCAGGATGCAGCCCTTGTACGAACGGGAAAAGAGCAGTTTGCAACTCTGACCGGCTCAGTGGTCCCCAAGTACTTTTGGCGTGATGAGGAGCATTTCCTTGCCGAAGGAGTCGGCTTCAGTATTATGGAGGGGGACGAGACTGCTTCTACGGCGTTTGCGTCCTGCTCGGCAGGTGGCCAGCTGGAAATTGGAATTGAGACTGCGGAAGCCTTCCGGGGCAGGGGATATGCATTTACCGTAAGTTCGGCATTGATCGATTATTGTCTTGACCATCCATTGGAACCGGTGTGGGCTTGCCGCCTGGAGAATCAAGGGTCGTACTATCTCGCACAGAAACTGGGATTCAAACCGTCACTGACGCTGCCGTATTACCGGCTGTCACATCGATAAATTTCGATTATGCGTCAAGCACAAGATTAGGAAAAAAGGCACAACTCCGTGGGAGGGTGCCTTTTTTGTGCGGTAAATGGTATTGAAAAAGACAGCCTACACCTGTCCGGCATCCACGAAACAATGCAGATGAAGCGGAGACAGCACCTTAAGTCCTTCCCCGAGCTCAAAATCCTTTCCTTCTGCCAGTTCTAGCCCCTTCTTCTTGAAATACAAAGAGTAAAGTGCCAGCGTATCCTCACTGAACTGGCTGCTATGCAGGGCCATGGCAGCGAACTTGCGGTCGAAGAAGCGGGTAACATCGATCACGGTATTGGGTTCAGCCGTTAAATAAAATCCGATTGCTTTCGGCTGCCAGGGCTGTGTGCGGGTTCCTCGGGGATACAGCGGCAGTCCCGAGGACAGAAAAGCCTGGGCGGCCGCCCGTCCGGTGACAATATGATCATAGTGGGCTTCATAGGGAAGCCACGGATCGGGACAGAATACCGCATCCGGCTGAATGGTACGGATGATTTCGGCAATCTCTGCCGCCAGAGCCGGAATATGCTCAAGTGTGCCGTCTCCATGCGGCAATTGGTGGAACACCGTGGCTCCAAGCGAACGTCCCGCCGCTTCAAGCTCCTGCGAGCGGACTCGGGCGATCTCGGCATGGGACAACAGACCGTCACCACTTCCCAAATCTCCATTCGTCACTGTTAAGTAATGAACCTCACAACCCTTTTCCGCTAGAGCGGCAATCGTTCCGCCCATGCCGACTTCATTATCGTCGGGATGGGGCTGAATACACAATATTCTCCGGCAATCCGTAAGATCGGGAGGAGCCATAAGGCTGTAGAGGATGGATGAATCCATTTTGAATCGCTCCTTCTTTTGCTAAAAGTATGGGTATGGAAATTAGGCTGTTCTGACTACATTGCCCTGTGGTTCTCCAAATCAATCAGAATCTGTGTCCGCTGCTTATCGCTTATCGAATAGAACAGAATCGGAATTATGGCCCCAAGGAAACAAATAGCGGGCAGTAAAAACATCACAAAGCTCAGACCCTGCTGAAGCCCAGGTGTAGCAGGCTGATTCTCCACGTAATTCAGAAGCCCAAGACTTGCCCCGATAATCAGCCTGGACACTGCTCCGCTGAATTTGGTGATAAAGGTATTCGTAGAGAATACAATTCCTTCCCCCCGAAAGCCCAGCTTCCACTCTGAATAATCAATCGTATCCAGCAGCATCGAGGTGCTGACAATTATGCTTATACCTGAGAAAAAGAAGCTGATCCCAAAGAACACTAGCGTAAACAGAACATTCTGATCACCGAACAGATATGGAACCACACAGGAGAGGCTGCCCAGGATGCATGAGGAGATAAATACACTTTTCTTGGAAAAGGCACCCAATAGCTTGGGCGTTGCGGTCATACCCAGCAGCATACCGACCACCAGGCTGATTCCGACCTGTGTCCCATAGCTGGCATCTCCCCAGACATAAACCACATAGTAGAGTTGAATGCTCTGTCTGATGCCGGTTACGAGATTGATAATCAGCAGTGAAGCCAGCAGAGTGAGGAGAGGTTTGTTTTTATATATGGTTTGCAGATTTTTGCGGAAGGGAATCCGTTCAGCCGATGGGGCCACTCTTTCTTTGGAAAGGATTCCAGTCAGCCAAATAGCCAGCGCAGCAATGACCGATACGATGATTGCAGAGTAGAGATAGGCTCCGGTGCTTCTTTCACCGCCGAAGGCAAGCAGGAGCTGTATGCCGCCTATGGTGATTATGACTGTACCTAGGGTTCCGCCGATTTTGCCCAGCGTTACGACCAGTGTCCGTTCCGCAGGATCTTTGGAAATGACAGAGGATAACGCCCAAAGCGGGGTGTCGCAGACCGTGTATAACATTCCCCACAGCAAATAAGAAACCGTTGCTAGGGCTACGGTCAGGGTGGAGGAAGTACCGAAATCCATGAAGCACAGCACGGTAGCGGCAGCGATCAGGAACGGAGCAAACAGCAAATAAGGCCTGAATTTCCCCCACCTGGAATGTGTTTTGTCTGTGATCATCCCCATCACCGGGTCCAGGCAAGCGTCGAAAATACTTGCAGTGACCAAGATGACACTGGCTGTCGTTGCGGGAATGCCAAGTAAGTCCGTATAAAAGAATAAAATGTACATCGACATAAAGCTGTAAAGCATATTTTGGCCCAGCAATCCGCCGGAAAACACCATTTTTTCTGCCAAGGTTACTTTTGTTGTCAATCGTCTGCCCTCTTTTCTTCGGAAGATTCGGAGAATTAGTTTCTTCATAATTATGTCTATTTATAACTTATTTGCACATATTGTCAAGGGTGTGCTGCAGGTTGACAGGAATCAAATGCCTTTTGTGTATATACGCAATAAAGTGAACGAAAAAAATAAGCATATTTAACCATTGTCAGAAAATTGCTATTCATAATTCCGCAGAATATGTCGAAATATAGCTAAGCTGTTCAGAGGTCATGCAGGGGGAGTGCAAGAAGAATGCATGACCTTCAGACCAGACACTAAGATGTTAATCTGTGGGGGGATTCTAATGAAATGGTATGGTAATTTGAAAACTGCAACAAAAATCATCTCTTCATTTTTGATTGTATCTTTGATACTTGCGGGACTAGGCGTGTTCTCGATCTTCACGCTGCGCGGCGCCAACGGTAACATAAAAGAGCTGTATAGCAACAATCTGATATCGGTCCGGGATTTATCGGCTGCCCAGATTAAATACCAGACTATCAGAGTATTTTTGAGGGATATGAGTACCGCAACAGGAGATGCTGAAGTTTCGGACTACAAGGAGAAAATCAAAACCACAACCCAGGAAATTGACAAGTATATGGATAACTACCGGCCGCTTGCTACTACACAGAAAGAACAAGATTTGCTGCGTGATTTTGATGAACAATATACGAATTACATGAAATTGTTTAACCAAGGAATGATTTTAGCGGAGCAGAAAGATCCAACTGATTTTAATGCTTTTAAGCCGCAAATAGCACAGCAAGGAGAAATGGTTGTTACAAATTTGAATGGTCTGATTGAAACGAACGTGCAACTCGCAGATCAAACGAATACCGACTCCCAATCGGCCTATGCTTCATCATTGAACTTGACCATCGTAATCATAGTAGTCTCAGTAATTCTAAGTATTCTCATTGGTTACGCCATAGCCCGCTCCATTTCTAAGCCTCTCTTGAATATGCTTGGACTGGCTTCCGAAGTGGCAAAGGGGAATCTGACTCAGCGTTCAGACATTTCTACCAAGGACGAAGTCGGACAATTGGCCAGTGCACTGAACCGGATGGTTGATAATCTCAAAGAGCTGATTAACGGGATTGTGATGAATTCGCAGAGCGTCGCTGCCTCTTCCGAAGAAATCTCAGCGAGCACACAAGAAATTGCCAGTACCAGCACTACCCAGTCCGTGGCATCGGCAAGTATTACCGAGCTGTTCAAAGAACTCTCCCTGGCAATTAACTCTGTAGCGGTAAGTGCGGAGGAAGCCGCAGAGCTGTCCAATCAAACGGTCATTACAGCACGTGAAGGCGGTTACGTGGTAGAATCGTCGCTTCAGGGCATGCAAGCCGTGAATCACCAGATGACACAGCTCGAAGAGGATAGCCGCAAAATCGGCGATATTATTGAGGTCATTGACGATATTGCCGAACAGACCAATCTCCTCGCTCTGAACGCTGCCATTGAAGCGGCTCGTGCCGGAGAACAAGGCCGGGGCTTTGCAGTAGTAGCAGATGAAGTACGGAAACTGGCAGAACGAAGCAGTGATGCTACCAAGGAAATTACAAAAATCATCAAAGCTATGCAAGAGAACACCAAGCAAAGTGTCCGGGCTGTTGCCGAAAGTGTTGAGCAATCTTCGATGACCAGCCAGGCCTTTGAGCAAATTATCAGCATGGTCAACACCTCATCGCTCAAAGTTAATGAAATAGCGGCAGCCTGTGAAGAGGAATCGGCTCAAGCAGCCGAAGTAATGAATTCGGTTGAATCCATAGCGGCCTCTAGTGAAGAGTCTGCCGCTGCCTCGGAGGAGACAGCAGCAACCTGCCAGGCGTTGGCCCAGCTCGCTGAGGAGCTTGCCCACTCTGCGGGTGCGTTCAGAACCCACTAATCTACAGACTGAAGGTGTATTCATGTCCACACTGCAGAAGGAACAATATATAGAGCTGGCTGTTGGTCTGGAAACCTGCGCCATTCGCATTGAAGAAGTGCATGAAATTATCAAAATGCTCAGCATTACCGACATTCCTTTCAGCCGGAATGAAGTAAAGGGTGTAGTCAATCTTCGCGGCAAGGTAGTCTGCGTAATGAGTCTGCGAAATTTACTGGGGATGTCCGATGAGGCTTATACACGGGCCACAAGAATTGTGGTGGTCCGTTTCCGGGAAGAATTTGTAGGTCTAATCGTGGATAAAGTGAATAAGGTAACCACCTATGGAGAGGTACATCCCCCATCAAGTGGACAAGGCCGAAGCCGTGAAGGCGTATTCCTGGGCATTGGCCAACGTGAGGACCAACTGATCGGTATTTTGAAGCTCGAGGAAGTATTGGGCGGTTAGGGAGGAGAACAATAGATGATGATGGAGCTGTCTGCCTACCGCGATATTTTCATTGAAGAGCTGAACGACCAATTGGAACGGATAGATCAGTCGCTTCTGGTATTGGAGCATACCCCATCCCCGGAGCTGATCCAGACGATTTTCCGAGCTGCACATACAATCAAAGGGTCTTCATCCACTATGGGCTTCAAGGAAATGAGTGACTTGACCCATGAAGTCGAATATATCCTGGATTGGGTTCGGGAAAAGAAGCCGGAGATCAGTTCCCAACTGATTGACACCTTGTTTCGGGCGCTGGATGTAATGAAGCTGCTGCGCACCGAGTATATCAGTGGAAGTAATTACACAGATTGCAGCAGTATGGTGTCCGAGATCAAGTCCCTGATCAGCATGCGTTCAGAACCAGAACGGAGCATGCCCCTGGTTCTGAACGCATCAGAAATGCTTCAGGCGGAGGAAGCAGCTGGCTCAGGACAGCATCTGCTCGCTGTAAGCGTCAATCTGATGGAAGATTGTCTGATGAAGGCTGCAAGACATTTTATCCTGGTGCAGCGTATTGAAGAGGTGTGTGGAACTGTTATTGCCGTCTCTCTTCATAAAGCGGCTGCTCCGGGAGCGGATGAAGACGAACGGCATGGCCAGTTTACCGTGGTGGTTGCTACCTTGAAGGAGCGGCAACAGATTCAGGACCAGCTTGGTGTCGATTCTGATGTGAAGAGTATGCATATTGCTCCATTTGAGCTGAAATGGTCCAGAACGGACAGCTTAGTTCATGCTCCGGAGGCACCTGTACAGCAGGGGAACCCAAAGCCGGATGAACGGGGGAAAGCTTCCCATCCAACGGTCAGGGTCAACGTGGAGCGTCTGGATCACCTGATGAATCTGGTCGGTGAACTGCTGATTGAGCAGACCTCTTTAGCCGATTTGAGTGCTGCCGGTCAACGTTCCGATCCGGGCAGAGTTCTGCCCGATATTGGAAGTGTATCCGATCATATGGGCAGTATTATCAAGGAGCTGCAAGAAGGGGTCATGAAGACACGGATGCTGCCGATCGATCAGCTGTTCAGCCGATTCCCCCGTCTGGTTCGGGATTTAGCCCAGAAGCTGGGCAAGGATATTGAACTGGTGATCCAGGGCGGAGAAACGGAACTCGACCGGATGATTATCGAGGAGCTGAGTGATCCCTTGATCCACCTGATCCGTAACAGTGCGGACCACGGGATTGAGAGCCCAGAGGTCCGGGAGGCCGGAGGGAAGGCGGCGAAGGGAAGAATCACTTTAACTTCTTTTCATGAAGAGAATCATGTAGTGATCCGTCTGGAAGATGATGGACAAGGGATCGATGCTGGTAAGATCAAGGCTTTGGCTCTTGGCAAAGGGATCATATCCGAAGAGCAGGCGAGTTACTTATCAACCCAAGAAGCGGTTCATCTGATTTTTGAACCCGGATTTTCGACGGCTTCTGAGGTGAGTGAGGTGTCCGGCAGGGGGGTCGGGATGGATATCGTACGCAGTCAGATTGGACGGCTGAATGGCATTGTTGATATCCAAACTGAACCGGGACAAGGTACTGTTTTTACTATCCGTCTCCCGCTTACACTGGCCATTATTAAGGGTCTTCTGGTCAAAGTCTCTGGACGCGTGCTGATTCTGCCGATGTATAATGTCGCGGAAATTGTGCGTATTGCACCAGAAGAGATTCAAATTGTGCAAGGTGAGCAGGCAATACTTAACCATGGGCGGATTGTCCCGCTCTCCTGGCTGAGAGACAAATTGCATTATCCCCGGGCGGAGCGCAGCTCCAAGACCATTCCGCTCGTCATTGTCAGATCTGTTGACAAGATTGCCGCTTTTGCTGTGGATGAGATTATTGGCAACCAGGAAGTTGTCATTAAGTCGCTGGGAGCGTATCTCGGAACCATGAACCATCTCTCAGGAGCAACGATTCTTGGAAATGGCCGGGTTGCCCTCATTTTGGATGCTGCTTACCTGGTAAGTCATTAATTCAACAGACCTATACAACAAATAGCCGGAAGGACACAGCCCAATGCTGTGAAGTCCTTCCGGCTATTATTGAATTAAATGCTCTAACTAGTTCATAACTCCGGTAAAAGCGACTTTGCAGGGGGGCCTGAACTAAGATGTTCGATCGCTCTTTGGTTGAGCTGCAGCTCATTCATATAGGTGTTAACCTTGGATTGAAGACTTTGCAGAATCTTAATATGCATTTCGCCCACTTGCTCTTCGATGCAAAATGCCGAACATGTCATAATGCCATTTGTATAGGATTTGGTTTCATCAACAACGGTGTTGAGCTTCTCTTTATAGATTCTTTTCACCGGCCCATTCTCCGGCTTGATCTCATAATAACGACTTGTCTCCAAAAGCAGCCGCCAATGGCTGACCTTGATCTCATATTCGTCCTTTTCTATTTCTGCGGATACTTTCACAATGCGAATGTGACTGTTCGTGATGATATGACCCTCCTGAACCCTTATGTCTTAAGGGGCTAAATTCTCTTAAATGGCTTAAGAGATTATATCATGCCTGTCTCTCTATTCTCAATACTGCGTTACAGTAAAGTACTGGCAGATGACTGAACTTTAGGATTACCGGCGAGCTGTAGGACTTGTTAATACAAATAGACAACATCAGTGTTCAAGTTTTTTTGGAAAATATGATTTTTTGGGTTGAAAAAAGCGTTCGATAATTGTATAGTATAACATAATATGTAAGCTTTTACTATGTATGTGGTTTCATGAGAATACACCATCTGTTATGTTTCTTAATCAAATCCGCCTTGAACGATAAATCTTCTTAGATCTAATGATCTAACTGCCTCCATATGCAAATGCACCTCCATAATTCCTATTAGCTACACCCTACGATTAGATAACTACCATCCCTTAAGCTGGTCACTTCACCTTTTACATCATAAATGAAACACCAAGACTTACCCCATAGATTTACAAGTTTAGTGAAGGGGGGATATTCTCGGAAAATAGCGCACGGAAATGTGAAGCAAACCATTTGAGGAGGTAGCTTTATATGTTCAAAAAAATGATTGCGGTTTTTTGTGCATTAATTATCACCTTCATGACCGTATCTTTCGTCCCCCCGCAAAAGGTGAATGCCGAAGCTAATTCGGTCGTAGCCCAAAATGGCCAACTGCGAGTTTCCGGGAACCAGTTAGTGAATCAGGCGGGAGAAGCGATCCAATTAAAGGGGATGAGTTCCCATGGTGTGCAATGGTTTGGCCAGTATGTGAATTATGATAGCATGAAATGGATGAGAGACAATTGGGGTATAACTATATTTCGGGTAGCTATGTATACGCAAGATGGCGGCTACATTAATGATCCTTCGCAAAAAAACAAGGTGAAAGAAGCTGTACAGGCCGCAATTGATTTGGGAATCTATGTGATTATCGATTGGCATGTGCTGGGTGAAAAGGATCCGAATATTTATAAACAACAGGCAAAAGGTTTTTTTGCAGAAATGGCCAATTTGTATAAGGATTATCCGAATGTGATCTATGAAATTGCCAATGAGCCTAACGGGTATGCTACGTGGAACGGCCACATTAAGCCCTATGCAGAGGAAATGATTCCGGTCATCCGATCCATTGATACGAATGGAATCATTATCGTAGGAACCGGAACATGGAGCCAGGATGTACAGGATGCCGCCAACAACCCCATCGCCCAAAGCAACATTATGTACACAACTCATTTCTATGCTGGAACCCATGGTGCATGGCTGAGAGATCGTATTGATTATGCGAGGAGTAAAGGTATAGCCGTATTCGTCACAGAGTGGGGAACGAGTGACGCTTCCGGAGACGGCGGTCCTTTCCTTGCCGAATCTAAAGTATGGACGGATTTTATGAAAGACAGAAAACTGAGTTGGACCAACTGGTCGTTATGTGATAAAACGGAAGCCTCTGCTGCATTGGCGCCTGGCGCAAGCCCTTATGGAGGATGGTCTGACGGGCAGTTGACGGCATCCGGTAAATTTGTCAGAGATCAGATAAAGTCAGAAACGCCTCCAAGTGATGGAATCGTTTCTGGTAAAACCTACAAAATGGTTAACGTAGGCAGCGGTAAAGCACTGGACGCAGCTGCAGCAGGTACTGCAAACGGCACAAATGTACAGATCTGGGATGATAACGGAACGGGCGCTCAACAGTGGATAATCACCGATGTTGGCGGAGGCTTGTATAAGGTTATTAACGCCAATAGCAATACAGGTCTGGATGTAGCTGAGATGGGGACTGCCAATGGATCGAATGTGCAATTATGGAGTTATGGCGGCGGTTCCAATCAGAAGTGGAGCATTGTTAAAGTTGGAAGTGCTTACAAATTGATTGCCAGCAATAGCGGAAAAGCTCTGGATGTCAATGCTGCTGGTACTGAAAATGGAACCAACGTTCAAATTTGGGATGACAATGGCACGAACGCGCAAAAATGGAATCTGTTCCAATTAAACTAACTAGAAACCATAGAATCCAAAGAGCAGCGATTCTCCAGTACTTGGAGGACCGCTGCTCTGCAATTTTTGGTCATTTGCAGCTTGATTCAGTAGAATATGAGCAGGTGAAAGCCAAAGAACCTGGGGTGTCTCAAGTAGAGCGACAAAATAAACTTGACGATGGGCAGGTAGGGGATGCCATAATAGTGGGATATATCCTTTATTTTGAAGTTGTGCTTTGTGGTAAACAACAATTTCTCTAATAAGGCTGGATGCCCTTCTTCTGGTACCAGATCCAGTATTATTGGAGCTTAGAATCCGCTGAAAATTCAGAAAGGAGCATTCAACATGCCGGAAGCCACTAATCCTATGCGTAAAAAATGGTTCCGCAACTATGTCATTGTAATGACTGCCGCCATTGCCATTCTGCTTGCATTATTGTTTGCCAAGGAACCGGCGGACACCCCCAAAGAAACGGTAGAAACTGAAGGGATTCCAGCGAATACTGTGACCGCTGATATATCAGCAAAAACCGGATTAAGGGAAACTGCAGGTGAGGCGTTGGAGATGGTCAGTCAAGGCGATACACTTTCGCAAGATGGTGTTTATTTTATTAGAGATAGTAGAGAGCGGGGAAATGGGGGCTTCAAGAACTTTTTCACTACTGTCCCTGAATGTGGTGAGGAATTAAATATACGGATTATCAACAACGGCAGTTCGGGCATCATTATCGTAAATGTAACCCGTGGCTCGCATGAGTATGGATTTGTGGATGTGAAAGCGGGACAATCCATAACAAGAACCTTCCACATGGCTGATGGCAGCGGAATTTCCGGAGAATGGAAGGTTTATCTTACCACCCAGGATGGGCATGAGACCGACTTCAACATTGCAGCAGAACAACACTAAGTAAAGTAAAGAAACAGGGGAATCGCCTGATACTTTACTTTTTATGAATAGAAAATTTTTAAGGAAAGTATTACAATAAATCCATTATTGACCTGGTAGGCCAATGAAAACTGTAAATGATTAATAAAGGAGACGAGCTATGAAAGAACACAACGTAAATAAAGGAAATCCGGTTTTATTTTCACTTATGCTTGGCATTTTGCTGACCCTGTTGGTATCCGTTGCATCAGCTGCTGCAAGCATTATGGAGCTTGACGACAAGGGAATCCGGTTTGCCCAGGCTTGCGCCTTTTTGCTCATGGCCGTGATCATCACGGTGTATATGACCAGGAGTAAGCAGCCATTTGGCAGCTATGGATTCCAAAAACGAATGGGGGCGAAGGACAAGCAGGCGCTGTATTACATTCCATTGCTGATCATCGCGCTGCTTCAACCGGCAATGAGTGGAATCAATCTCAAACTTTCGGGAATCGAGATCGTGAGTATTCTGCTGTTAACGGTTTTTGTCGGATTTACAGAGGAAACGATTTTCCGGGGAATCATCCGGGAGAAGCTTCGTCACAAAGGGCCAGTATTTTATATTGTTTTTTCTTCCGTGTTTTTTGGCATTCTGCATATGGCCAATGCGCTAAACGGAACCGAAATTATACATATTATTCTTCAGGTTATCAATGCGCTGCTGCTGGGCTTTATTCTGGCGCTCTTAATAGAAACTACGGACAATATTATTCCCTTAATCGTTTTTCATTTTATCTATGATGCACTTGCCATGGTCAGTAATGAAAATTTGGATCAGGAAATTCTGATAGTGTCCCTGCTGAATATTCTATATTTGCTGTATGGAATTTACCTATATGTGGTATTGACGCGCAGAAATAAATCGAATAGCCTATCGATGTAAACCACCAACCGGCCCGCAAGCAGGAGTAATTCCTGCTTCGGGCCGGTTGGTTGGTGCAGCATATGAATTTGTCCTGCTATGCCACATCCGGTTCCTCATTGGAATCCGTATCTGTTTCAGGGTCAGCTGCTGCCTGTACCTCTAATTGGAATTGGTTGACCAGATTATCCAACTCCTCTGCTAATTGGGTCAGGCTACGGGTGGAATCCATCATTTCCTGCATCGCCGACATAGATCTGACGGTGGCTTGTGCCGCATGCGCAGCTTTTCCGCTGGACAGCTCTGCGTTATTGGAAATGAGCTGGATCGTAGCTGCGATCTCTTCGGAGCTGGAGGAGATCTCTTCAACTATGGCAGAAACATTGATGATCTGGCTGTTAACCGAATCTACCTTTTCTGTAATATGCTCAAACGCTTTGCCAGCTTTTTGGACAACATTTAAGCCCTGTGCCGTTTTTTCCGAGCTAAGGTTAATCTGAAGTACGACGGCCTCTGTTTCGCCCTGAATGGAGCGGATCATTGCGGATACTTGGTCAGAAGCAGTTTTGGATTTCTCCGCAAGCTTCTTCACTTCATTTGCCACAACAGCGAAGCCTTTTCCTTGTTCGCCCGCACGGGCTGCTTCTATGGATGCGTTCAAGGCTAGCAGATTTGTTTGGGATGCTATCTGTGAGATGAGCTCAATAATTCCATCAATTTCTTTCGTTTTTTCC
Source organism: Paenibacillus sp. P3E (assembly GCF_001909045.1). Classification (NCBI taxonomy): domain Bacteria; kingdom Bacillati; phylum Bacillota; class Bacilli; order Caryophanales; family Paenibacillaceae; genus Paenibacillus; species Paenibacillus sp. P3E. The sequence continues at coordinate 180,249 of NZ_LVWH01000114.1, forward strand.
CCCAGACGTTCAATAACTGCTACGGATTCACTGGAATCGAGAACAAGATTCTCGATCATTTGCTGCGTTTCATGAATGATTACCCGCCCCTGCTCAGCCTGTGCGAGAGAGGATGCTGATGCATGGGCGACATCCTCAGTGCTCATGGAGATCTGCTCGATGCCCTTGGCCACTTCATCGATGCCCAAGGAGCTCTCTATAATGGAAGCAGATTGTTCCTTGGAGTTCTTCGCGATCTCATCAAGGGAAGCGGCGATGCTTTTCTCTGTTCTGCTTGCCATAATGGAGATTAGTGATATCTGGTTGGCGTTATCCGCTAACCGGCTGGATGAACGTGAAATTTGTTCCAGCGTGTGCTTCAGATTAAAGACCATTTGGTAAAAGGAACGGGATAAAATACCGATCTCATCCTTGCGGCTGTTATTAAGTACTTCAATATCCGCGCGGAGGTCACCGGCAGCTATTTGCTCAGAGAACCGTACAAAGACACCTAGAGGTTTGGTGAAAAACCGGCGGACCAAGAGCCAAAAAACCAGCATCACCAGAACGAGCAAAATTAAAGATACTATGATGATGTAATACACTAAATCTACGGAAGCCTCCAGTTCATCTGCAATGTCGAACTGAACACCGGCAACATATGTAGTTTTTCCGTCCGTATGTAAAGGAGTAGTAACATCCACAATATTCTTATCCAATAGGGTTACCGTGCGGTTCTCCTTAGCTGCCTCAATGTCTTCCTTATCGGCAGGTTTGCCAATTTCTGCCGCATCCATGGAAGCTATCGCTTTGGGCTGGCTATCCAGGCTGTAAATATTAAAATCTACAATTTCAAGGTCAGCCGACTTAAGTTTATCCAGTGAAGCTTGAAGCTCCGCTGCCGATTCCTTTCCGGATAAAGTCGAGTCAAAGGCTTGGATAACGACCTGGGCCTTTTCTTCTCCAGAGCTGATAGCGGCTTTCCTGCTCTGAGAATAGAAAACAGAACAAATGATAAGCGTTACAACAATCAGAGAAATACTAGCCATAATGATAATCTTGTTAGCAACTTTCAACGAAATCCACCTCATTAGTTATTTATAATCCTGATAAAAGTAAATTGCGTACAATATACTTTTATCAAGTATAACATAGAACATGTG